>JBILJL010000004.1:0-32275 GCA_044377255.1 Bacteroidia bacterium | reverse complement strand
GAACACATTGCCCTAGAACTCCAAACTCTTGCAGGTATGGAATGTGGTTATGGCAGAACTCGAGGCACAGGTAAGCATGGCGTATACAATGTGGTATTTAGTTATATGGAAGAAAAGGCAGGTATTTATACAGCCAAAGCCGCTGTAAAAATAACCGAAGCACTAATTGATGGAACTCCATACGACTTGTCTGAAGACATTCAAAATTTAAGAGAAATTAGGGAAGACGAACGCCTAGGTCCAAGTACTGGTAGTATTGTAGATGAAGCCGTGGCAAGGGGAATTCCATATATTCGTTTAAACCGCAGTTCATTGGTACAATTGGGTTACGGTGTAAACCAAAAGCGCATTAGAGCAACCATTGCAAGCACAACAGGTAGTATTGCCGTTGATATTGCTTGTGATAAAGAAGAAACCAAAAACTTATTAGAGGCAGCTCAAATCCCAGTGCCTAAAGGAAGAATTGTATACACAGAAGAGGGTCTTGAAGCTGCAATCGAAAGTATTAAATATCCCATTGTTACCAAACCGGTGAATGGAAATCACGGCAAAGGTGCAACAACCAATATAACCAATTGGGAAGATGCATTAAAAGGGTTAGAAGCAGCAAGAAAGTACGGCAAAGGTGTAATTGTAGAAAAGTACATTACAGGTTTGGATCACCGCGTTTTAGTCATCAACTATAAATTTGTGGCCGCTGCCATACGTAAACCAGCAGCAGTTACGGGTGATGGCAAACATACCATTCAAGAATTAATTGACATAACAAACCTTGATCCACGTAGAGGATTTGGACATGAAAAAACACTCACCAGCATAAAAGTTGATGGTTTTACTTTAGATATGCTAACTCAAAAGGGCCTAACCCTAGATTCTGTTTTGCCAGAAGGGGAAGAGCAATGGCTGAAACCTACTGCAAATTTAAGCACTGGAGGAACAGCAACCGATATTACAGATTTTGTACATCCTGATAATGTTTTTATGTGCGAAAGGATTGCTCGTATTATTGGTTTAGATATTTGTGGTGTTGATATCATGGCCGAGAGTTTAAGTGAGCCTATACAAAATAATGGTGGCGCTATACTGGAAGTAAATGCAGCTCCAGGCTTTAGAATGCACATTGATCCTGCTGAAGGTTTACCTAGGAATGTGGCCGAGCCAGTTATCGATATGCTTTATCCTACAGGTAGCTCAGCGCGAATTCCTATCATTGCTGTAACCGGTACAAATGGAAAAACAACCACCACAAGGTTAATGGCACACATGGTAAAAACCATGGGCTATAAAGTTGGTTATACAACAACTGATGGCGTTTACATTCAAAATCAAATGATGATGCGTGGAGATTGCACGGGTCCTGTAAGTGCAGAGTTTGTTTTAAAAGACCCAACCGTAGATTTTGCTGTTTTAGAATGTGCAAGGGGTGGAATTTTACGTTCAGGATTAGGCTTCCACAATTGCGATATGGCCATTGTAACAAACATTACTGAAGACCATTTAGGCCTACAAGATATTGATACCATTGATCAATTAGCAAGGGTGAAGGCAGTGGTTCCAAATAGCGTATTACCTGGTGGTTACGCCATTTTAAATGCAGACAACAAATGGACCGCTGGCATGGCCAAAGATTTAAAATGCAAGGTTGCTTATTTTACCATGAATGAAAACAATTCATTGGTGCAAGAGCACATGAAGGCAGGTGGATTAGCAGCTATTTATGAAAGTGGCTTTGTAACCATTTGTAAAGGTACCTGGAAGATTAGGGTAGAAAAAGCAGCAAATATTCCGCTCACTTTTGGCGGTAGAGCTAGCTATAATATTCAAAATATTTTGCCAACTTTATTGGCTGGTTTTATCAGGAATTTTAAAATTGAAGATATGCGCACTGCTCTGCATACCTTTATACCAGGGCCAGCTCAAACTCCCGGAAGGATGAATATTTTTAGGTTCAGAAATTTTGAAGTAATGGTTGATTATGCCCATAACGCTGCAGGTTTTGAAGCTATAGCAGATATGTTGAGTAAAATTGAAGCTAAGCATGTTGGAATTATTGCCGGTGTTGGTGATAGAAGAGATGAAGACACCATTGCTTTAGGAATACTTGCCGCCCAAATGTTTGAAGAAATTATTATAAGGCAAGATAAAAATTTACGTGGCAGAACAGAGCAAGAAATTATTGATCTAATGATGAAAGGGATTTCTCAAGTTGATCCAAATAAGAAGGTGAGTATTTTTAGAAAAGAAACAGAGGCTATTGATTATGCTATTAAAAATGCAGCCAAACACAGTTTTATAACAATTTGTAGTGATGTGGTGCCTGATGCTTTGGATCAAATCATGAAACTTAAAGCTATGGATGATGCAGGTGAAATGGAATTTGGAACCATGGTAAGCAGTTCTTAAAAGCACAATTATGGCAATTAGGAAGGATATGCAGAAATACCTCAAAACCTTACTGGTTAAAGAGGGAAAAAAAGTTTCATTAAAGAAACTAGATACTGATTACGACCATAAAATGTTAAGCAAAAAGGAAGGTGAGGAAATTCTCGCTTCGGGTTTAGCTCATTTATCAAAAATGCAAGACATGTTGTACGCAGAAAATAAGCACAGTGTCTTGATTATTTTGCAGGCAATGGATGCAGCTGGAAAAGATGGCGCAATAAAACATGTTATGACTAGTTTTAATCCTCAAGGAGTAAGAGTAGCTAGTTTTAAAGCTCCAACTCACCTGGAGCTCGACCATGATTATTTTTGGCGTCATTACAAGGAATTACCTGGAAAAGGGGAGATTGGAATTTTTAATCGCTCACATTACGAAAACGTTTTGGTTACACGCGTGCATCCTGAGTTTATTTTAAATGAAAAATTACCAGGAATAAAAGGGCTCAAAGACATTAACAAGGCTTTCTGGGAAAAGCGATACAAGCAAATTAATAGGTTCGAAAAAAACCTTTCTGAAAATGGCACCTTGATTTTAAAGTTTTTTCTTCACCTATCTAAAGACGAACAAAAAAAACGGTTTTTAGATAGAATTGATAGTCCAGAAAAGAATTGGAAATTCTCAATGGCTGATGCCAAAGAAAGATTGCATTGGGATGAATATCAAAGTGCTTATGAAGAAATGTTGAGCGCAACATCTACAGATGTGGCTCCTTGGTATGTATTGCCTGCAGACGATAAATGGTTTACTCGTCTTTGCTTAGGTTCAGTCATATTTTTTGAATTTGAAAAGTTAAAATTGAGTTACCCAAAAGTAAACAAAGAACAATTGGCAGAGTTGCAAAAAGCAAAAGCGGCATTACTTGCAGAGGAGGATTAACATAAGCTTTGTCCGCTTTTTATAAACAAATGAATCTTTTGAAGGAATAATTTTTAAAGAAAGGCTTATCTCCTAATTTGGTTAAATTTAACGCATAAAATTTAGATAAGGCAATAATGCCAACTTTGCGGCGTTTTTTCTTATAATATCTAATATTATGAAAACCTTCAAATCAATTTTAAGCGCATTATTGCTCACCCTTACAACTGGTCTTTTGGTTTATTTTGGCTCTTCTTTTTTAAGCCAAAATATGGCTCAACCTCTCCAAGATAATAATCTTCAAGAAGCAACTATTCTGCCAACTTTAACCCAAAGTTTTGCCGAAGATACCAATACCACGGTTGCCCATACTGAAACGAAATTGATTCGGTTTTCAGTAGCAAGTGACAATAATTATTTTATTAAAAATAGTTTGAACAAGCAGAGTGGATATTTTTATGCAGAATTAAAGGCAGGTCAGTATTTGCCTGATCCAAATAAAAAAAGAACTCCCTTAAATATTTCATTGGTGATAGACAGAAGTGGGTCAATGGAAGGCGACAAAATAGCCTATGTAAAAAAAGCAGCATCGTTTGTGGTAGATAATTTGAGTCCTGAAGATTATTTATCAATTGTAATTTATGATACTGAGGTTAAAGTTCTTTATCCGTCCAGTAAAATAATCAATAAGCAGCAAGTTAAAACGTTAATAAATACGATAGAATCTGATGGAAGCACCAACTTAAGTGGTGGTATGATTGATGGATTTAAAGAAGTAAAGAGCACCTTTAAGCCCGGTTTTATGAACCGCGTTTTACTGTTAACAGATGGCTTAGCCAATCAAGGAATAACCGAACCCAATAGATTGGAGGCAATTGTTGCTAGCAGATTAAAAGACGAATCTATAAGTCTCTCAACCTTTGGTGTGGGAAATGATTACAATGAAGACCTTTTACAAAATCTTGCTGAATTTGGTAGTGGAAATTATTATTTTATTGCCTCTCCTGATAAAATCCCTGGAATCTTTCAAAAAGAAATGAAAGGCTTATTGAGTGTTGTTGCCCAAAACACCAAACTTATGATTGATTTGCCTTTGGAAGCAAGTCTTGATAAGGTTTATGGTTATCCATATACCTATTCAAATCATCAGATTGAAATTAATTTTAAAGACCTATTTTCAGAGGAAACCAAGGCGGTTCTGATAAAATATAATGTGCCGCCAAATTTCAATAAAACATTTGAAATTAAAGCCCATTTAAAATATGATGATGCCACCATGGAATCGGTACCAGCTATTGCAGCTGTGCTGTCTTCAGAAATAAAGGGTACTAATTTGGAGGCAGACAGAGAGCAGGGTTTTAACAAATTTGTTTTGCAACAAATTGCCTTGTTCGAATCTAATGAAAAAATGGATGAGGCTATGAAAGCCGTTGATAAAGGAGAGTACGATAAGGCTAGAAAGATTGTAGGTGAAAATGAGGTTTATTTAAAGGAGAAAAGAATGAAATTACCCGGAAGTTATGAACTCCAACGCCAAGATTCTATCAATCAAAATTATGCCAAAAGCATACAAAGGGCAGAAACCATGAGCAAAGAGGACATGAAAGTGATGCAAAAGTGCAATAAAAGCTTAAACTACGAAGTAAGGAAAAAGAAATAGGGTTTTGGGGTTTTAATTGGGGCCGAAAGGCCCCTTTTTATTGCGGTGTATTTGTAACTCGCAATTGCCTGCCAAATACACTTACATAATATTGTTTCAAGCCCCTATCTGCTGGCCCAGATACCTGACTTCCATTTCCTGCAATAAATCTCGAATTGCAGCAAGGTGTAAACTTACCTCCACTTCCAGTAAATTGCCCGCAACGATAATACAAGGTTGAACTATCTACACTTACTATGCTACATGAGCTATCTACTTTGTATGGACAAGACCTATCAAATGCAACATATTGATCTGGTCCAGAAAAACCAGTATTGTAAACAATTACCCCTCTGCTTCTATAACCATAACCAGCTTGATAGGCATACCCATTTGGAAAATTTAAATCTGCGTTTAGCGGCAAATCAAGATTAATATAGAAGTCAACATTAACTGCTAGAAAAAAATCTTGGTTCGAAACATTTTTAGCATCCTTTTTACAATTGGCAAAGCAAACAAGAAGTAACAATGTTGCAAATAGTATATTATTTTTTTTCATCATTTTTGGTTCGAACCTAATTGTTTTTAATAACTTTTTCCATGAGTGTTACATCAATATATGAGCCAAATTTTCGTCCCACTTCATGCATAACGCCCACAATAGTAAATCCGTTTCGTTGATGCAATCTTATGCTTAAATCATTGCCCTTAGAAATGCGTGATAACAAATAATGCAAACCAAGTTTTTCTCCTTGATTTACCAATTCGGCAAACAATAAACTACCTATACCTTGACCTTTGTAATTTATATGAACATAAATTGAAACCTCCGCCGTTCCATCATAAGCTGCCCTGTCGCTCCATTTATTTAAACTTGCCCAAGCTGCAACCTTATCACCCACACATGCCACCAATACCGGGTGCTGTTTTTGGCGCTGTTTGAACCAATCCATGCGGTTTTCTAAGCTCTTTGTTTCAGTGTCGAAGGTGGCTACTCCGTTTAAAATGGCTTCGTTATATATTTCAGTAATAGCTGGAATATCAGCTTCAATGGCAAGTCTAATGCCTAATATTTTTGGATCAATACTCATAAAATCCGCGGCCTGTTTTTCTCCCATGAAAACCAGCATCTACTTTTTGTTGTTGAATTCTGCTTGGTCTAAATTTACTGTCCTGATGAAAAAGTGCATAAACACTGCTAGTTACTGAGAAGTTGGTATCCACACCAATTAAATCCATTAATCTAAATGGGCCCATTTTAAAACCACTACTTTCCATGAGTGCATCTATATCTTCAAAGCTACAAACATTTTCTTCAAGTACTTTCAATCCCTCTACGTAAAAATGCCTAGCCACTCTATTCACAATAAAACCAGGTGCATCTTTTGCCATAACACATGTTTTGCCCATTCCTTCAATAAACAACTTACAAGTTTGGGCAACCTCATTATTTGTTTGAACTCCACTAATAATTTCTACCAATTTCATAATTGGCGCTGGATTAAAGAAATGAATACCTACCACTCTTTCTGGATAATTTATCTTAGCTGCAATTTGTGTTACAGGAATAGAAGAAGTATTGGTTGCTAAAATGCAGGTTTCTTTATTGATAGCTGCAACTGATTGAAAAAACTGGTGTTTAACATCTAAGCGCTCCACAACGGCTTCAATAATTAAATCTGCCACAAGGTGGTTTATCTCAGAAGTATATTTAATCTTTTCTTGAAAAGCTATGCTTTGGATTAGGGTAATTTTTTGCTTTTCAACCAAAAACTGCAACGATTTTTTTATAGCTATTTCTGCCTTTTGTAGCATGACAGGGTTTATATCAAAAAGAATGGTTGAAAAGCCCGCTGTAGCAGTAACTTGAGCAATGCCACTCCCCATAGTTCCTGCTCCTGCAATGGCAATAGTTGTAATATCTGACATGGTTGTTTCTCTTTTATGTGTCAAATTTACTCAAAAACTATTTAGGCACTTGCATTGCTATTAAAAATATAACTTAAATTTGTATCCTAAATTTACCCACACATGATAACTGTTAGCGAAAAAGCAAAAACGCGCATAGCGCAACTTATAGATGAAAACCACTACGATGCTTCCTTTTTTTTAAGAGTAGGCGTTGATAGTGGAGGATGTTCAGGCTTATCTTATAAGCTTGATTTTGATAACGAAGCCAAAACTGGCGATGAAATTTTTGACCATAATGGGGTAAAAGTAGTAACCGATAAGCGGTCAGTTCTTTATCTTTTTGGTACAGAATTGGATTTTACAGATGGCTTAAATGGAAAAGGATTTACTTTCAACAATCCAAATGCCTCACGTACATGTAGTTGCGGTGAAAGCTTCTCAGTTTGAGGATAATTTTTAATTGAACTTTTGATTTTATACACAAATGCCTATATTTGCCCTCCCTTTTGAGTGCATCACGAGGAAAAATAAAAAGATAAGTATATAGAACATGGCAAATCATAGCTCAGCAAAGAAAAGAATTAGAAACAACGCAACTAAGCGTTTACGTAATCGTTACCAAGCAAAAACAACTCGTACATTGGCAAAACGCCTGCGTGAATCAACTGTAAAAAGTGAAGCAGCAGCTTTGTTAGTGGAAGTGAGTTCTATGTTAGATAAATTGGCTAAACGTAGTATTATTCACAAGAATAAAGCAGCTAACCAAAAATCTAAATTGGCAAAAGTGGTTAATAAAGTAGGTACAGAAGTTGCTGCAGTAAAAAAAGCTGCGCCAAAAGCAGCTAAGAAAGTTGTATCCAAAAGCAAAAAGAAGTAAATAATTAATTTATTGATAGGAAAAGCCTCCGAATTTCGGGGGCTTTTTTTGTTTATATTTTCGGCAAAGGGTTAGGGCTTAATTGTTAATAAGCATCTGATTTATAGGATTTAAGTTGTAATGGTTTTTGGCATTACTTTTATAGATGCCTACCTTTGGGCATGGAACAAATAAAATCCCCTTTTTTTGGAATAAAACAATTGGCCGAAGACGAACGACCAAGAGAGAAATTATTACTAAGTGGCGCAAGAGCCCTCAGCCATGCTGAGCTTTTGGCAATTTTGATTGGAAGCGGTAATAAAAATGCCTCTGCCTTGCAGTTGGGTCAGGAAATCTTGCAAATAGCTAATCACAGTATGAGAGATTTGAGCAGAATGACAATTTCTGATTTAACTGCTATTAAGGGAATTGGCGAAGCAAAGGCAATAACCCTCTGTGCAGCATTAGAATTAGGAAAAAGGAGGAGGGAAGAAGAAGCTCGGAAAACCGTCAAAATTGTTTCAAGCCGCGATGCTTTTTTATACTTTGAGCCATTAATGGAAGATTATCAGCACGAAGAGTTTTGGGTTTTATTACTCAATAGAAATAATTTGGTGATAACTCAAAAGCGCATTAGTATGGGTGGAGTAGCTGGCACTGTGGTTGATCCAAAAATTATTTTTAAAGTGGCATTAGATCATGTTGCAAGCAGTATAATCCTATGTCACAATCATCCTTCTGGGAATTTAAATCCCAGTTTACAAGACCGTGAAATTACAAACAAACTTAAAGAAGCAGGGCGTTTGTTAGATATAGCTGTAACTGATCATTTAATAATTGGGAATAACCAGTATTTCAGCTTTTCTGACAGCGGTTTACTTTAATTTTTATTTATTATTTAAATGGTCTCAATTTAAATAAGTATTTATTTAATTTCGAACCGATATGTTTTTAGAGCCGATACAACATTTTCGAAAATGGATAAGACAATATCCTACAGCCAAGAAATTCTTAAAATTTGGAATTGTTGGGGCAACCAGTGCATGCGTTAGTCTTGGTGTATTTTGGCTAATATCATTGCAATACCCGGCCTTAAACCTACTATCCAAAGCAATTGGATATGTAATGGGCTTTTTTGTTGGATTTACTTTAAACAAATTTTGGACCTACATAGAACATACAGAAGAAGATGAGAAATACCTATTAAAGTATATTTTTGTTTATGGTGTAACCCTGGTCATTTTCTTGTTACTTAACTTTCTTTTTGATCACTGGTTACATCCAAATGAGTGGTTTGCTGCATTGGCTAAGAATTTGGATTTAACTCAGTTGTCTTTGTTTCTGAAACAAAATGGCCCATTGGTTTCAAACTTATTGGCCATTTTCATCAATATTTTTTTGAACTTTATTGGAACCAATAAACTTGTTTTTAAAGTGCCAGAGCCAGAAAACTTGTTTGATTAAAGGCGATTTTATTTTTTATCCCACCGTTATTTACTCAAGTACATACTCTTTTCCTTATACAAATGTCTAAAATAAGGGTCTTGTAAGTCTTTGATAAAACGAATAGCCTCTCCGGTTGATTTCATTTCTGGTCCAAGTTCTTTCTTTACCTCTGGGAATTTTTCGTATGAAAATACTGGTTCTTTGATGGCATAACCAACTAACTTCCTTTCAAATTTAAAGTCTTGTAGTTTGTTGGCTCCAAGCATTATTTTGGTAGCAATGTTAATGTATGGAATTTGGTAGGCCTTGGCTATGAATGGCACGGTTCTACTGGCTCTTGGATTGGCTTCAATAACATATACCTTTTCATTTTTAATGGCAAATTGGATGTTCAACAATCCAACTATATTCATTTTAATGGCAAGGTTGCGTGCATATTTTTCCATAGTCTCTTGCACATTTTGGCTCAAGCTAAATGGTGGCAATACAGCATAGCTATCACCACTGTGTATACCTGCTGGCTCTATGTGTTCCATCATCCCAATTACATGCGCATCTTGTCCATCACAAATCAAATCTATTTCTGCTTCTTCTGCCCTGTCTAAAAAGTGATCAATTAAAACCCTATTGCCAGGCAAATCACCCAATAATGAAATTACCGCTTGCTCTAAATCTTCATCATTGATCACAATTTTCATTCCTTGCCCACCCAATACATAACTTGGTCTTACCAAAACTGGATAGCCAATTTTATTGGCAACTGCAACAGCTTCATCTGCATCTTCTGCCACTCCATAATCTGGGTAAGGGATATCCAATTCTTTTAATAAGTCGGAGAATGAACCCCTGTCTTCAGATATGTCCATGTTGGCAAAGCTGGTACCAATTATTTTTACGCCCATGGCCTCTAGTTTCCTTGCAAGTTTTAAAGCAGTTTGACCACCAAGTTGCACAATTACGCCTTCTGGTTTTTCGAGTTCAACTATTTCTCTCAAGGCTTCCCAAAATACAGGCTCAAAGTACAGTTTATCTGCCATATCAAAGTCTGTACTTACCGTTTCGGGGTTACAATTGATCATGATGGCTTCAAAACCAGATTCCTTTGCGGCCAAAAGACCATGCACACAGCTATAGTCAAATTCTATTCCTTGTCCAATTCGGTTCGGCCCAGAACCTAAAACAATTACTTTCTTTTTATCACTAACAATGCTCTCATTTTCTCCATCAAAACTTGAATAGAAATAATTAGTTGGTGACGGAAATTCAGCGGCACAAGTATCAACCATTTTATAAATTCGGTTTATGCCCATTGATTTTCTTAAATCCCAAACTTGGTCTTCTGTGGTATCGCCACCTAATAGGTAAGCTACTTGAATATCACTGTAACCTTTTTGTTTGAGTTCAACCATTAATTCCTTTGGTAAGGTTACTAAGTTAAAACGTTTGGCATCACTTTCTAAGCGCACCATATCATTGATTTGTGTTAAGAACCAACGATCAATTCGAGTGATTTTTTCTACTGAAGATATTGGCATTCCTAGGCTCAATGCGTCTTTCACTGCAAAAATTCTGTCCCAACTTGCGTTCTTCAATTTATCTACAATGTCTTCCAAGTTACGCTGTTGGTAACCGTCTGAACCTAAACCGTTGCGCTTGATTTCTAGGCTTTGTGTGGCTTTTTGTAAAGCTTCAATAAAGGTTCTTCCAATTCCCATTACCTCACCTACCGATTTCATTTGTAGACCCAATGTTTTGTTTGCGCCTTTGAATTTATCAAAATTCCAACGAGGTATTTTTACAATCACATAATCAATGGCTGGTTCAAAGTATGCTGAAGTGGTTTTGGTAACAGGGTTTTTCAATTCATCTAAATGATAACCAATTGCCAATTTTGCAGCAATTTTTGCAATAGGGTAACCAGTAGCTTTACTTGCAAGTGCCGATGACCTGGAAACCCTTGGGTTAATCTCGACAGAAATAATTGCTTCGTCCTCTGGGTTCACGGCAAATTGAACGTTACAACCTCCGGCAAAATTGCCAATGGAGCGCATCATGTGGATGGCCATGGTACGCATTCTTTGAAAAACAGTATCGCTTAAGGTCATGGCAGGAGCAACAGTTATTGAATCTCCCGTATGAATACCCATAGGATCAAAATTTTCAATGGTACAAATGATGGCCACACTATCGTTTTGATCCCTTAGGAGTTCTAGTTCATATTCTTTCCAACCAAACACTGCTTTTTCTACCAGCACTTCATGTGTTGGCGAAGCCGCTAATCCGCGTTGCAATGCTGCATCTAACTCTTCCTTTACCCAAACAAAACCTCCACCCGATCCGCCTAAGGTGTATGATGGTCTGATTACCAATGGAAATCCTATTCTTTGGGCAATCTCTTTGCCTTCCAAGAATGAATTTGCCACATTAGAATCGGCAACGGGTACACCAATATCAATCATTTTTTGACGGAATTTTTCTCTATTTTCTGTTGTTTCTATGGCATCTATGTCAACACCAATCATGCGAACATTGTATTTTTTCCATAAGCCCATTTCATCACATTCAATGGCTAGGTTCAGCGCAGTTTGACCACCCATAGTTGGCAATACCGCATCTATTTGGTGCTCAGTTAATATTTGTTCAATAGAAGCAGGATTAAGCGGAAGCAAATACACATGATCTGCAGTAACTGGGTCGGTCATGATAGTAGCAGGGTTGCTATTGATAAGAATAACCTTGATGCCTTCTTCTTTGAGCGATCTCGCGGCCTGGCTTCCACTATAATCAAATTCACATGCTTGACCAATGATGATTGGACCACTACCTATAAGTAGGACTGAACGAATACTGCTATCTTTTGGCATTTTATCTAGATGAAATTAGTTTTTATAAATTGAAACACCTCATTTGAGGTATAGGTATAAATTATGCAAATTTAATTTGAAAAAGGGATTTGCGAAATCTAATTGTGATTATTTCTTAACATACTCTAAATTCTCTGAACTCTTTTGCCATTTGAATCTGTTTTACACCGAGCTTTATCCAAAAATAGTAGCGGCAAAAATAAATGTCGCATTAGCAATTTTATTAGCCATAGCTTGAATCATAGTTAAAACGCTTGTATTTTAAACTTCTTTGCATGGATAAATTTTACAGTTATAAAACCTATAGGTAATGCGAGCTATCCAATAAAGTGATTACTGTTTGCTTTTGCCAAATAAGTTCTATTGTTTTATCATCCCAATGAAACTTCACTCAATTATAAATTAAAACACCCAATTTAGGGTGCAAAATAGATTTCTGTTTGCTGCAGGAAATACCAATGCGTATTGATCTCTTTCTCCGCTGTTGTTAATGATGTTATAGCCTCCTACGCTTCCAGATGGTGCATATTTTGCATCGATAACATTATTAATTCGAAAGCTAATTTTTGGCAGACCAATTTTGCTGAGTGTTTTTGGATCGAATGTTATTTGAACATCCATAGTTTGAAAGGAGGGAATAGAAAGGTCTTTATTTTGGGTATTGTCTAGATATTGCATGCTCACGTATCTAAAATTGGCATCAATCAATAAATGCCCGTTGAACCAATAACTTTCTAAACCTAAGTTATGAATTTGATTTGGGCTCAAGGCGAGACTAGTATTTCTATACTCAATGGTTTGATTGCTATTTAAATCAGAACTATAATAGGTTTGATTTAACTGCAGAATGGCATTTTTAGAGATAGAAGAGTTTAGCCAAAATCCCAAATTTGAAAAAAGCTTTCCATTTAAATCCATTTCTACACCTCTTCTATAGCTTCTTCCAACATTTCCTGTAACCGGATAACCAAAGTTATTGAGCGTGCCAGTACTAACAATTTGGTTTTGAAATTCCATGGCAAAAAGATTTACCTTTCCTTTAACTTTTCCATTAAATTCTGTACCCACTTCTAGGTCCAAAACTTGTTCTGGGTTGATTTCATTTTGTTTAATATCTCTAGGTGCAAAATCGTCTTGTAAATAATCAAATCTTGTTGGTTCGCGTTGGCTATATCCAGCCATTGCATAAAGAGAAAACATTTTACTCAAGACCATTCTTGAACCAATTTTTGGATTAAAAAAGGTCCAATTCATATCCTCCACTTGGCCATCATTGGGGCGGAATTGCATTTCTTTTGACCTATATTTAAAGCTCACTGTTCTTATTTGTAAATCAGCAAAAAGGGATGTTCTTTCATTGATGGAATAATTGATTTTGGCAAAGGCACTCAGTTCCTTTTTATAGCCTGAATTAAAATATACTTGGTGGTTTTGTTTGATTCCAAATGGAATATTGTTCGCCCAATTTACTTCCATAAAATGATCCGATTTAAAGGCGTTGGCATGCAAACCAGTAACGAAATTCAATTTACCTTTTTGTAATTGATAGGTTACAAAACCTCCTAAAAATCGTTGATCCAAACCGTAAGATGTCATAACAGAGCCAGTGTTGAGAGTGTCGTCGTTTGGACCATATATTAAAAAAGGATTTGACTGCATGTTTAATGAGTTATAATTATACCCATATTCAGCTAAATATTGAAATTTAGGGGCACCACCTTTTACAAAATAAACAGAAGCACTCAATGTTTGCCCTTTTCCTAAATTATAACTGTATTGCACTTGA
Source organism: Bacteroidia bacterium (assembly GCA_044377255.1). GTDB lineage: Bacteria > Bacteroidota > Bacteroidia > UKL13-3 > UKL13-3 > B1. The sequence continues at coordinate 18,475 of JBILJL010000004.1, read as the reverse complement.
TTAAAGTATTGTTTAAAAGCATCTGTTTCGCCATTGGTAAAATTGTTGGTTTTTGGGTTGTTTTCGAAAGTTGTTTTATCAATTCCAGCATAGGCTAGCATGCTATTTGAATTGCCTCCAAAGAAATTGAATTTAAGCATAGATTTTTTGTCCAAATGCCCTAGGCTAAAGTGATAAGATTTTGATTCAGAACCCGAGTTTTGTCTGTAACCATCAGTTTTAACTTGTCCTAATCTTGCATAAACCATCCAATGATTTTCTAAAAGGCCTGTTTGCAATTCTGCTGTAAAGCGGCTTGAACCAAAAGAACCTATGCCAATATTGATGTTTGTGCTCGCTTTTTCTGAGAGATTTTTTGTAGTTATATTCACACTTCCGCCAAAAGCTGAAGTTCCATTTGTGGATGTTCCAATGCCTCTTTGAACCTGTATTTGTTGTGCACTGCTTGCCAAATCTGCGAAATTGTTGAAGAATACACCTTGATTCTCTGGGTCATTAACAGGAATACCATTAACAGTTGTGTTAATGCGTGTTTGATCCATGCCGCGCAACCTAAAAAAGCTATAACCTATACCTGTTCCATTATCACTATACATATTAATAGAAGGGGTTGCCATAAGCAGCGTAGGAATATCAGCTCCATAATATAATTTACTGATTCTTTTCTGGCTGAGAGAAGAGAAGCTGATGGGTGTTTTTTGATTGGCTTGCAAGCCAGAAACAACAGCCTCTTGCAATACGTTTTTTGTTTCATTGCTGTCGGTTTGAGCAAAAATAGACACTGAGCTTAATAAAATTAGGCTAAAGAATACAATAAGATTTTTCATTTTTTTTTGGTTTTTTCAATAAGCAGAGGTGGCTTATTGGTTATTAATAAAAACCCAGAGAGAGACTAGCTCAAAAAAATACGCCAAGGCAATTGATAAATTTCAATTGGTTAATTTGGCTTTCTTTTTCCTTCGCAGGCATTATCCTGTTCAGGTTCCGAGGGTTTGATCTCAGCTTCTCTTATTTTTGATAAGATAGGCACCCCTAAAGACAAAGCAAACTTAAGAAAAAACTTGAAATAAAAAACTTTGAAAATTTATTGGTAATTCTACCTATAAACCTTTTAAGGTAGAAATCATCAAAACAAATTGCACCTTTGCGGCTTATATAAACAATGAAATCTACTATATTCTTTCCTATTGCTGTTATACTTTTTATTTTTTTACCAAGTTTTGGATCAGCCCAAACCTTTCAGTTGAGTGGTAAAATTTTTGAAAAGGAAACCATGCAGCCCTTAGTTGGGGTTAGTGTTGCCATAAAAAAGAATGGTAAAATAATCTCTGGCTCAGCAAGCAATGAAAAGGGCTTGTTTCAGATTAATAATCTAATAGCTGATACTTATGACCTTAGTTTCTCTTCTATAGGTCTAAAGGTTAAAAATCAAAGAGTGGTGCTTGTTTCTGATAAATATATTGGTGCTGTTTTTTTTGAAAAAAGTACCAATAGCTTGGATGAAGTTAAAATTGAAGGTACACAAATAAGAGTTGAACAAAAGGGAGACACTACCAGCATCAATGCAAGTGCATATAAAGTAAATCCTGATGCAACTGCAGAAGATTTAGTAAAAAAAATGCCCGGAGTTACCATTGAAAACGGAACGGTTAAGGCGCAAGGCGAAGAGGTAAAGAAGATTTTATTGGATGGAAAGGAGTTTTTTGGCGACGATGCTCAGATGGCTTTAAAGAATTTACCGGCAGAGGTGGTAGATAAGGTGCAGATTTTTAATAGACTTGGTGATCAAGCCCAATTTACTGGTTTCAATGATGGCAATACAGATAAAACCATGAACATTACCACCAAATCTGGCAGGAATAATGGCAAGTTTGGCAAAGTGTATGCTGGTTATGGCACAGATAATAGGTATCAGGCAGGAATGAACCTTAATTTGTTTAAAGGCAACCAAAGAATTACCATTTTAGGTTTGAGTAACAATATCAATCAACAGAATTTCTCTATGCAAGATTTGTTTGGCGGAGGCGCTTCTCCTTCAAGAATGCCAATGGGTGGTGGAGGTTCTGGAGGCAGATCTTATGGTGGTGGAGGTGGCAGTGGTGGCATGGGCGATATGAGCAACTTTTTTGTTGGGCAACAGAGTGGTATTAGCACCACAAATTCAATTGGATTAAACTATTCAGATAAATGGGGCACGAAAACCATTGTAAGCGGCAGCTATTTTTTTAACAACAGCTCAACACTCACCAATAAAGTAGTGAACAGAAATTATTTAATAAACCCCGAGGTAAGTCAGTTATATAAAGACAGTACTGGTAGCGAAACCAACAACTTCAATCACAGGTTCAACCTAAGATTAGAGCACACCTTTGATTCATTTAATGCTATTATTTATACACCAAGAATCAGCTTTCAAAACAACAAGAGTGAGAGTAATCAATATGCTGCAAATTCTCAAAACGACACTACTTTAAATCAAACATTAACTAATAAAACGCCAAATAATATTGGCTACAATATCAGTAACAATATTTTGTTTAGGCACAAATTTTTAAAATTGGGCAGAACCATTAGTCTTAATTTAGGCAATGATATCAATAGAAAGAATACCATTACAGACCAGTATTCTGATATATTTAATATTGATACAAATTTTGTGTTGAATAAGCGAAGCATAAAACAAAATAGCAATACCACAACCAATGCAACTAATTATTCGGCCAATTTAACTTATACCGAACAGGTTTCTAAATACACCCAATTGCAATTTAGCTATAATCCATCTTTGGCATTAAATTATTCTGATAAAGTCACAAACAAATATGATTCTATTAGTGAGTTGTACAATCAAATTGATACTTTATTAAGTAATACTTTCGATAATACCATTACTACCCATAAAGCAAATGTTAGTATCAATTATAATGAAGAGAAGTATAATTTAACTGCTGGTGTAACTGCTCAATATCTTAACATTGCGAGCATTCAGTCGTATCCTACAAACAGAGAGTTTGAAAAGCCTTATAAAAACCTATTGCCCAGCATTACTTACCAATATAAATTTACCAATAGTAAAACTTTGAGATTGGTTTATAGAACCAATACCAATACACCCAATGTTACACAATTGCAGAACGTTTTTGATAACAGTAACCCATTGCTAATTTCTGCTGGAAATCCAAATTTAAGACAAGAATATTCCAACACACTTGTTACCAGATATGGGGCAAACAATGCACATAGTTCTCAAAGTTTTTTTGTGTTTGGTATGGTAAGTTTTACAAGTGATTACATAGCCAATAGCTTGTATACAGCCTCCAAAGACTCCACTTTGTCAAGTGGGGTAGTTTTAGGAAGGGGCGCACAACTTTCGCAGCCAGTTAATTTAAACGGAAACATCAATGCAAGAAGTTTTGCAACCTATGGCATTCCATTAAAAAAGGCTAAAAGCAATTTGAACTTAAACCTTGGCTTAAATTTCACAAAAGTGCCAGGTATGGTGAACCAATTGATTAATTACGCCAATACATTTAATATTGTTGGAGGCTTGGTTTTAGGAAGTAATATCAGTGAACAGGTTGACTTTACTCTTAGTCATAATACCAATATCAACTTAGTGAAAAACTCTTTGCTCATAACCGAAAGCAATAACTATTTCATCAACACAAGTAATTTTAAAGTGAATGTTATGCCTTTAAAATCAATTGTGTTGAATACTGATATTAGTTACACAAATTATCAGGGATTAGGCAATAGCTTTAATTCAGATTTCTTGTTATGGAACGCAGCAGTTGCCTATAAATTTATGAAGAAATTGGCAGAAGTGAAACTATCTGTCTTTGACATTTTGAACCAAAACAATAGTATCAGTAGAACTGTTACAGAAACCTACATTGAAGACACCAGGTCTAATGTGTTGAATAGGTATTTTATGCTAACTTTTACCTATAATATTAGAAAGTTTACCTCAACCGCAGCGCCAATTCAGGGAAAATAATTAAGGAATTTCAATGGTACAGCTGATCATTTTGTGATCGCTAAAATTGAGTATATTGGTTTTATAATTATAGCTGTTCCAACTTGGGTCGTGCAAAATATAATCAATTCTAAAGGATGGCATTTTTCCAATGTAAGTCCTACTCATTCCTTTGCCAGATTCAATAAAGGCGTCTTTCATTTTTCCTCTAATGGTATGATAAGCAAAGCTAGTTGGTGAATCATTGAAATCACCACACAACACAACTTTATGAGGTGAAACTAATAATCGTTCTCTAATTTTATCTGCCTGTTTGGCCCTGTTTTGAAAGGCGTATTTTAGTTTGGCAATTATTCTCCTAACTTTATATGAATCTGGACTGTCTTCTACTTCTTTGATTTCTTCAAAGGTTTTATAATCTTCTGTATCAAAAACAATTGATTTTAGATGGGTATTGATTATTCGAATGGTATCATTTCCAAATAGGACATCCGCAAAAACAGTAAGGTTGCTATTTTGGTTTTCTAATTCAAGGAAACCCTTATTAATAATTGGATATTTTGAAAAAATACAAACACCATAGCCTGTAGGAAAAGTATTGTTCAGAGCATCAGCGTTTACATTTGCAAAATTTTTGAAGTGTTTAAAAAATCTTTTAAACATTGGCTTTTCGTAATTGCCCCCTAAATTAGCAAATTCTTGGAGGCAAACAATGTCAGGGTTGATGGTATCTAAAATCTTAAAGAAATAGCCAGAATCGCCTCCATTATAGTCATAAGCACCCATATAATGTGTGTTAAAACTTACAACATTTAATTTTCTTAGGCTTGGGTTTTCAGCAGTATCTTTTGCATTGAGTTGAATAAATGAAGTAACATTAACCAAAGATAAAAGAAAGGCAATGAGCGGCAAAGCAATATTTTTTTTGTGTTTTAGTATGACCCAATAAAGCAGAAAGATAAAATTGATAATAAATACAAACGGATAGGCCAATCCAAAAAAAGCTAAAGGCCAAAAACCTTTCGGAGAAATATAAGGCGAGAGATTACCAAGCACCAATGAAATGGAAACCAATAATGATGTTACGAAAAGGATAAACTTTAATATTTTCAAAATATTTATTAATCTTTACTTGCTTTAAATAAAATTTCTTTTTCTTGTTTGTTTAAACTCTCATATCCCTTTTTCGAAATCTTATCAAGTATGAGGTCAATTTCTTGTTGGCTTGGTTTGTTTCCTGATGCTGGCCTAATAACGGTAGCCTTGTGGTGAATTTTAATTTTGGTTTTTGGTTCAAACAGCTTGCCAATACTATTGAATAAACGATCAAGTATGGCAGGTATATTGCTTTGACTGTAAAGTAACTTAACAAATAAATAGCCAAATGCTGCTCCTCCAAGATGGGCAATATGCCCTCCGGCATTTCCTCCTGGAATACTTATGAGATCTAAAAAAACCGAAACGATTGCTATGTATTTTAGGCGAACCGGCCCTAAAATTAACAAGTGAACTTGGTAATCTGGCAATAGGGTGGCTGTAGCAACAACAATAGACAAAACGCCAGCCGACGCGCCTAGCGCATAAGATAGAGAAACCTCATTTGCAAAAGCTGGGAAGAGGTTATATGCTATGATGTAAATAAAACCACCGAAAATTCCTCCAATAAAGTATGCCTGGTAAGTTTTTGAATTGCCCAGATATTGTTGGAATATATCGCCTAGCCAATACAACCAAAGCATATTAAACAAGATATGCAAAAAGCCTTCATGTAAAAACATGTAGGAGAAAATACTCCAAGGTTGAAAAAGGAAATTGGAAAAAGAGGCAGGAAGCATCAAGTGTTTTAAAAAGCTATTTTGCAATGCTCCCTCATTAAATAAAAATAATAAAACCCCAGTTATGCTGAGTAGGATAAAAATGGAAACATTGATCAGAATTATCTGAACGATGGCATTTCCTTTTTTAAACTTAAGTTTTAAACTCTCCAATGAATCCATGTATACTTTTCAAACATACGCATAGGATAGGTATTTAAAAAGTAATGTCATTGTTTTCTAAAATGAAAAATTCCCTTATATTGCTATTTGTAGCAGCCAAACTTTTTGTTAAAAAACACAACTTTTTGAACCTAAAACCTTGATAAAATGAACTATAAAAAGGCAGAATTAATATTTTTTTTGTTTTTCCTATCCCTTTTAGATGTAATTGCCCAAACTGGATTCCCCATAAATGGTCCTCCAGATGTACGCCCTAATTATATTGCAATTAGCAATGTAAATATTCAGGTTAATCCCCAAACAATGATGAAAGGGGCAACAATACTGATTTTGAATGGCACCATTGAGCTAGTTGGAACCAATGTGCCAGTGCCCAAAGAAGCGCGCATAATTGATGGTAAGGGAAAATACTTGTATCCATCCTTTATTGATTTATATAGTAATTATGGCATAACTCTTCCAACAAGCCACAAGCATAAAGGAAACCAATACTCAAACAATTTAAAGGGTGCCTATGCTTGGAATGATGCTGTAAGGTTAAACATAAATGCAGTTGATTACTTTCAATACGACGATAAAAAAAGTAAACAATATTTGTCATCAGGATTTGGATCAACCTTAAGTGCCCTACAGGATGGAATATTTAGAGGCAGCGCCGCATTGGTTTTAACGAATAAAAGTCAGGAACAAAAGTTGGTTATTAAGGCAAAAGCGGCTTGTGAAATGAGTTTTAATAAGGGAAGTAGCACACAAGATTACCCTTCGTCAGCAATGGGTGTAGTTGCATTGATAAGGCAAACTTATTTGGATGCTAATTGGTATAATACACAAAAAGCAGAGACCAATTTAAGTTTCGAAAATTACAATCAAATTAAGTCTTTGCCAACAGTTTTTGAGGTTGAAAATAAACTAGCGGTTTTAAGGGCAGGAAAAATTGGCAAAGAATTTGGGCTATCCTATATAATAAAGGGAAATGGGGATGAATACCAAAGATTGGATGAAATAGCCGCCTTGGGTATGCCTTTAATTTTGCCCCTTAATTTCCCAAAAGTTTATGAAGTGGAAAATCCCTTTGATGCAATGAATGTTAGCTTGGGTGATTTAAAACATTGGGAAATGGCTCCTGCAAATGCAGGAATGGTGGCGGGTAAAAAAATTCCTTTTGCATTAACCTCCTCTGGATGTGCCGATGCAAATGAGTTTTTGAAAAACCTTAGAAAGGCTGTTGACAATGGGCTTAAGGAAGAAGATGCTTTAAATGCTTTAACAGTTCAACCTGCATTATGGCTTCAAATGGATCAAAAATTGGGGTCAATTCAAAAAGGAAAAATGGCCAATTTTTTCATCTCCAATTTGCCTATTTTCAATCAAAATGCCATCATTGAGGAGCATTGGGTAAGAGGGGAACAAACTATTTTGAAAAAGGTAAGCGATTATTATTTAGAAGGTAATTATCATGTAGCACTAAAAAGTAGGCCAAACTCAATATTGAATATATCAAAAAAAGACAATGGATTAGAAGCACAAATTTTTGGATTGGATACTTTAAAAGTTTCGGTGAAAGAGCAGGCTGGCTTGTATCAATTTAGTTTCAAGGAGGAAAAAAAATCAGACAACCAGGTTCGAATTCAGGCATGGGCCATTCAGTTGGATAGTAATAGTTTTCTGGTGAAAAAACTCACAGGAAATGCAACATTATCAAATGGAGAAATTGAGCAATTTACTGCAACATTGGTTTCGGTTCAAACCGAAAAAAGTAAAACTGACACTAGCGCGAAAAATTTAATAGGCAAGGTAATTTATCCGTTCACAGAATATGGAAATGAAATCCTTCCAAAACCACAAAATTATTTATTCAAAAATGCTACTGTTTGGACGAATGAAAAAGACGGAATTATACAAGAGGTAGATATTGCCGTTAGTAACGGTAAAATAAGTGCTATTGGAAAAGATTTAAGTTCTGCAAATTACCTTGTTATTGATGCCAAAGGCAAACACCTAACCAGTGGAATTATTGATGAGCACTCGCACATAGCCATTTATCGTGGGGTGAATGAATGCACACAAAACAATACCGCTGAGGTAAGAATTGGCGATGTAATAAATTCAGATGACATAAATATATATAGACAATTGAGTGGAGGGGTAGTTGCTTGCCAACAATTGCATGGCTCATGTAACCCCGTGGGTGGACAAAGCAGTATCATCAAACTTCGTTGGGGGCAGGGTCCAGAGAATATGAAAATTGTCAATGCGGATGGCTTCATAAAATTTGCCTTGGGCGAGAATGTAAAGCAAAGCAATTGGAATACCGAAACCGGCAGGTATCCACAAACAAGGATGGGTGTAGAGCAGGTTTATTATGATGCGTTTATTAGGGCAAAAGCTTATGAAGCTGCAATGAAGGCAAATCCGAAGCTTACACGCAGAGATTTAGAACTAGATGCCTTGGTAGAAATTTTGAACAAAAAACGATTTATCAGTTGCCATAGTTATGTGCAAAGTGAAATCAATATGTTGATGCATGTTGCAGACAGCATGGGATTTAAAGTAAACACCTTTACACATATACTTGAAGGGTATAAAGTGGCTGATAAAATGAAGGCTCATGGTGTAAGTGCAAGTACTTTTGCAGATTGGTGGGCCTATAAGTATGAAGTAATAGAAGCTATACCACAAAATGCAGTAATTTTAAATAAAATGGGTGTGGTTACTGCCATTAATAGTGATGATGCTGAAATGGGTAGGAGGTTAAACCAAGAGGCCGCTAAGATGATAAAATACGGCAAAATTAGCGAGGAAGATGCTTGGAAAATGGTTACCTTAAATCCAGCGAAAATGCTTCATATTGATGCACAAACAGGAAGTATAAAAGTTGGAAAAGATGCTGATTTGGTTTTGTGGAGCGCCAATCCGCTCAGTATTGATGCAAAGGTAGAAATGACATTGGTAGATGGCACCTGTTATTTTAGCAGGGAACAAGACCTTATTAAACGTAATAATAACCAAAAGGAAAGAGAAAGAATCATCCAAAAAATGTTATTGGCCAAACAGAAAGGCGAAAAATCGGAACACAAGGTTTCGGCACCCGATCCTGATTACCATTGTAAAGATTAAATGAATGAACCAATTTAAAAATTAGTATTTAAAAAAATGAATAAGTTAAAATATATCACGAGTATTTGCTTCTTCCTGTTGTTTTTAACTGCGATGAATGCACAACAAAGTACTACCATTATCATGAATGGGACTATTCACGTTGGCAATGGCGAGGTTATTGAAAATGGGGTTTTGGTAATGGAGCAAGGAAAAATTGTGCAAGTTGGCAAAACACTCAGCTCGCTTTATAAAACAGCTAAGGTTATAGACGCAAAGAACAAACATGTGTATCCAGGTTTAATTGCAATGAACAATATAATGGGACTCAATGAGATTGATGCCGTAAGAGCTACTCATGATTACAATGAAGATGGATCTATGAACCCAAATGTTCGTTCATTGATAGCGTTTAATACAGACTCTAAAATACTGCCAACCGCACTATTTAATGGTGTGCTTTTTACGCAACCTATTCCTCTTGGAGGAACCATTAGTGGAAGCAGCAGTCTCATGAAAACTAAGGGTTGGAATTGGGAAGATGCCGTTATGAAAGCTGATGAGGGTATCCATTTAAATTGGCCTATTGTTGAAAATAACAAACCTGAGGAAGAAAATAGAGGAGAAAAGGGGATTGAGGAGATAAATAATTTTTTTGCTGAGGCATACCAATATTTGCAGCAAAGTAAACCTATTTTTAATGCACGTTTATCAGCAATGGCAGGTGTTTTTTCTGGTGAAAAAAATCTTTATGTTCATGCAAACGAGGCTAAAAGTATAGTTAGAGCTATTACATTTTTTAAACAAAAATATCCCGAAATTAAGTTGATTTTAGTAGGTGCCCAAGAAGCCTATTTGGTTTCAGAAATCATAAAAAGCAACAAAGTTCCAGTGGTTCTTGGAAACATCCACAGATTGCCTGCCCACAATGCAGATGGGATTGATCAACCTTATCAAACTCCCGGACAGCTTGCTAAACTTGGGATAATTTTTGCCTTATCTCAAGAAGGAAGTTGGGAGGTTAGAAATTTGGCCTATTTGGCTGGAACAGCAGCAGCCTATGGTTTAAACAAAGAAGAGGCATTAAAAGCGATTACTTTAACGCCTGCTAAAATAATGGGTGTTGATCAACAAATTGGAAGTATAGAGATTGGAAAGGATGCCTCTATTATTATAAGTGAAGGTGATCTTTTAGATATGAAAAGTAGTAGCATTTATATGGTGTTTTTAAGCGGAGAAGCACTTGATTTAAAAAACGAACAGGTGCTGTTGTATGAAAAATATTTAAAAAAGTATAAAATTGATTAGCCAAAATTATCCACTAAATACGGATATTTGTGCTTTGTGCGTAAAGAATGAACGGATTTATTAAGTTATTAAAATATACCCTGCCTTATAAAGGCTTAGCATTTTTAAATGTAATTTTCAATTTACTTTCAATAGTATTTGGATTGTTTTCAATTGCGCTCATTTTACCCTTTTTGAAGTTACTTTTTGGGCAATCGAAAATGGTTACTATTGAGCCAGAATTTAATTTCACAATAAGCGGCCTAACTGGGTATTTCAATTATTTTTTATCGAACCTAATTCAAACAAAAGGGCATGAGTCTGCGCTCATATTTATTTGTATTGTTTTGGTGTTGGCCATTTTATTTAAAAACCTATTCAGGTACTTAGCTCTATTCTTTATGGTTTCGCTTAGAAACAGCATTGTAAGTGAATTAAGAGCCTCTTTATACAAACATATTTTAGTATTACCTATTTCTTACTTTAGCGAAGAAAAAAAAGGGGATTTAATCTCAAGAATGAGCAGTGATATTTTGCAAATTGAAATTGCCATTATGAGTTCTTTGGAAGCTTTATTTAAAGAGCCTTTGACCTTAATGGTTTATTTGTTTACCTTAATCATGATTAGTCCTGTTTTAACAATTATTGTTTTGGTAACCCTACCAATAGTGGGCGTATTAATTGGGCAAATAGGCAAATTACTCAAAAACTATTCTAGAAAAGGGCAATCAAAATTTGGAGATTTGGTTTCTTTGTATGAAGAAACCTTAATGGGAATTAGAATCATTAAGGCCTTTAATTCTCAAGAATTCTTTATGCGTAGGTTTAAGGTTGAAAACGATCTTTATACCAAAATTAATATTGCCAGTAATAGAACTGGAGACAGTGCTTCTCCAATTTCTGAGACACTTAGTGTTGTTGTGCTTTCATTTGTTTTATGGGTAGGTGGCAAAATGGTATTGGCTGATGATGCTGATTTAAACGCGGAAGCATTTATTGCGTTTATTGCTATTTTTTCTCAGTTATTAGCTCCAGCAAAATCATTTTCTACAGCTTATAGCAATATGCAAAAAGGCATGGCATCATTGGATAGGGTAAATGAAGTTTTGCAAAGTGAGGAGATTATCACAGAGGTTTCAAATGCTCAACCAATAGATGGCTTAAAGGAGTTTATTGAATTTAAGAATGTGAGTTTTAAGTATGCCGAAGATTATGTGTTGAGGAATATCAATTTGCGCATTGAAAAGGGAAAAACGGTTGCTTTGGTTGGCCCTTCTGGTAGCGGTAAATCTACCTTAACAGATTTAATACCCAGATTTTATGACCCATTTGAAGGTGAGGTAATTATTGATGGTGAAAACATTAAAAATCTAAAGATTCTTCAACTGAGAGCCACCATGGCCATTGTTGCACAAGAATCGATTTTGTTCAACGATACTATTTATAACAACATCGCATTTGGCAAAACAAATATTGCCTCAGAACAAGTTGAGAATGCAGCAAAGGTTGCCAATGCCCATGAGTTTATTGTTACCTCCGAAAAGGGCTACCAAACAAATATTGGTGATAGGGGAAACAAATTGAGTGGTGGCCAACGCCAAAGGTTAAGCATTGCCAGAGCTATTAATACAAATCCCGATATTTTGATATTGGATGAAGCCACCTCAGCCCTCGACACTGCTAGTGAGCGCTTGGTTCAGGAAGCATTAAACAATATTATGCAAAACAGAACTACTATTGTTATTGCACACCGTTTGAGCACCATTCACAAAGCAGATATGATTGTTGTTTTAGATAAAGGAAGTATTGTTCAAACTGGCACACACAATGAGCTAATTCAACAAGATGGTTTGTACAAGCAATTGCATGAGATGCAGAAAATTTTAGAGGGATAGTTTGCCTTTGTTTGTTAAATAATATTTATGAAATGCGTTTAAGTTTAATTATTTCTTTCTATAAAAATATTGCTGCCTTAGAATTGATTCTTCAAGCATTGTCTTTGCAGACCTTTGATGATTTCGAAGTAGTTATTTCGGAGGATGACAATAACCATGCTACCCTTGATTTTTTAAAAGAACAAGTTGGAAAATATTCATTCCCCATTCACCACTTACATCAATTAGCGGATAATGGGTTCAGGAAAAATGAAATGTTGAATAAGTCCGTTCGCTTGGCGCAAGGTGAACTTTTGGTATTTATAGATGGTGATTGTATTCCAGATAAAAATTTCCTCAGGGCTTATGTAAACAATTTAAGCGAGAAAAAACTTTGTTTTGGAAGAAGAGTGATGTTAGATGCTGACACAACAGAGGATTTATACCAAACCAAAGACCTTAATAAACTTGGCTTTATCAAACTTCTTTTCACAAAAACAGCCAAACTTAAATATGCGCTTTCAATACCCATGCTGAAGAATTATAAGCAAGAGGGAATTTGGGGTTGCAATTACGGAATCTATAAAAAACATTTGGTTGAAATAAATGGTTTTGACGAAGATTATATAACTGCTGGCGTGGGTGAAGATGTTGATTTGGAATGGCGTTTACGCGCAATGAATATTAAATTTCAAAGTATTCGATATGAGGCATTACAATACCACCTACATCACAAAGAAAATTATAACAGAGATGCCATAGAAACAGGCTTGGCTCAACTAAAATCCAAGCAAAAAGCCAATGTAGTTTATTGCTCAAATGGCTTGTCCTCTTCAGTTTAATTTAAATTAATTTTTTTTTGATGCGCTAGTTTTTGGTTGTGCAGCTTTTAAGGCAACCGCCTATCTATATAAATGTATTTAGTGAACTTTGCCAATAATTATTCTTCACACTACATTGCCTGGCAACAATTTTGGCAATCAGGTTATTCAAGATTGCTACAACCCAAATTTGCTTTACCTCAATTATAAAAGTATTATTTCTATAAAAATCTGGCCCCAATTTTAAAACCTATCCAACCTTTTACATTAAAGTTGCCAAAATTGTTATTGTAAAAATAAGATGGCGGATAATTATCGAAATGGGTAACATAAGTGATGGAAGTTTTATCGAATAATGATAGGTTTACACTACATCCTGCTATCATTTGAAATTTAGGATGGGCAGAAAAAACTGCATAAGGGGTAAATTTGTTTAACAAATTCAATGCTTCTGCTTCGGAGTTTTTACCCACTAACTGTTGTGTAGTAAAATCAAATCCGTAATGCCATTTTTGATGGTTATCAAACAATGTTCCTAATCCATAACCAAAAGTAGAAACGGAGTTGTTTTGTGCTATTTGGGTGCCAAGAATAAATATATTGTGAAACCTCTCCATACCAGTTCTAAATGAAATTGTGGCCAAGAAATTCTCATCAATGGCTAACTCCAATTTGTGGTAAGCTTTCTTAACATAGCTAAAAAAACCAATAGGTAATCCCTCACAAGTATCCGAAAGATTAATAAGTCCAACTTGAACGCCCTTTAATCGCTTTGTTTTATTTACCAGAGATATTTGGGAACCAATAATGTTTGGTGCATAGTTATAAAGGGTACTTATTTGAACGCCTGTAATAGTTTTTCTATTGTGATTTATTAATCCGCCAATTTGTACCCCTTTTACATCGCCAGATACCCAGTTTCCTACTCCAGCAATTTGTATGTTTTCAAAATCACCAAGATCCACATTAAAAAATCCCCCAATCTGAACTGCTTTTGTTAAGGAGTTATTAAAATTGAATAATCCCGCAATTTGTGTTCCTTCCGATTTTCCTTCCACAATATTTGCCAAGCCAGCAATTTGCAAGTACCTAACATTTCCTGCATCATAATTAAACAATCCACCCAGCTCAACGCTCCCCACACCCTTAGAATAACCGCCAAGAATGTTAAAACTATAATTATTAATTGTATTAATAGCTAATAAGTGATTTGTACTAACATATGGAATCAATGAAACATTAAACTCACTATATAGTGTATCTTTGATATTTTTAAAATTCTGATTTTTTTGTTTTTTTCTATTCCAATAGTTGGTAAAAAAGGCAAATGGATTCTTCTCGGTAGAGTCGGTTTGAACCAATGCTGGATAGGTATTTAAAGAATCTGGAATTTGGTTACCGACCTGTGTTTTTTTGTAAGCATGCAAATAAATGGTCAAGCTTTTTTCTCCTGGATTGTAAACCAAGAAACTGGTATCTACAAAATTTTCTTTTGCAATTGAAATAGGGTAAGGATTGAATCTTTCATAGTTGTTAAGTTTAAAACCGCCATTTTCATCAGTATAAACTGCCTCTTTGTTAAACCTATTAAAAACACTCACATTGGCCAAAGGATGGGTTGTTTCACCATCATACACATAGCCACTTAAAGGACTGCTATATAGTAGTTCTTGAAATTGTTTTTTGGCATTACCTTTTATGATAATGTATTTATCATTTTGTTTAAAGCTTGCATTTACTTGAGTGAGCAAATCATTCAACACCAATTTAAGTTCTTTGTTATTACACGCATAAGTTACTTTTTGTTGGTTGTTAAAATTGACATAGGCGAATTGAACACCAGTTTGGCTATTGATTGCATTTAACATCTCTTTAAAGTCAATATTTTCAGCATTCAAAGTGACTCCCTTTGTCAGGTAATTATTGTTTTGAGCGCTCAATCTTCCTGGCAAAAAATAGAAAATAAGCAGCCATGAAAATAGCCTAATTATTTGCATATTTTTCCTTTTAGCTGATAACAGTTAATGAATGTTTCGATTCTACTCGTCAATATTTAATTAATTATTCAAAGTACGGTTTCTAATTCTTCCTTTTCAAATTTGGTGGTAAATTTACAATTGTGTGGCTCCTTATTTTTTTAGGCTAAAGCGACCTAACAACATATGATTGTCTCCATTCAATCTCCTAATACTGTTCATACCAGCTAAATTTACTTTGCACAACATTTGATTTTTCTTTTTTTAAATATTCTAAAAATGAATTAGAAACGGGAGAGTGCTTTTTCCCTTTTAACCAAATTAAACTCCATGTGGTGGTAATAGGTAAGCCTTTAATTGGAATAATATGTAATTCTTTGTTGTGTAATTCATTTTTGATTCCAATCAATGGCATAATAGAAAACCCCAAACCAGCCAATAATGCTTGCTTAACCGCCTCATTGGTTGTTAACTCCATCTTTTTTATGACTGGTATGTTGTTACGATCTATAAAGCTTTCCATGGTTTGTCTTGTTCCTGATCCCTGCTCTCTAAATATCAAAGGTAAATCTTGAAATATTTCTTTGATATTAGCTGTTTTTTTAAATTTTGTTTTTGTACTGCCCACTAAATATAACTTGTTTTGAAGCAGATCAAGTTTCTCAATATTTAACGAGTTTGGAAGAATAGAAACCAGTGCAAAATCAACTTCATTATTTTTTAAACTTTCAATGACTTTGTTTTTGTTCGTAACGTCCATCATTAATTCTATACCAGTGTGTTGTTGCATAAAATTGCTCAGGAAGTAAGGCATTACATACTTTCCCGTGGAAACAACAGAAATCTTCAATCGGCCTGTTAGTTGTCCATTATAAGCTGATGTTTTATCGTTTATAGCGTAAATTTGGTTGAGTATGTTTTCGGCAGCCTCAGCAATTTCTAAACCAAAATCAGTAATGTGAATTTTTCGACCAATAACTTCCGTTAAGGGAATATTAAATTGGTCTTGAAAATTTTTCAATTGAATAGAGACTGCAGGCTGGGTCAAATGCAATTCTTCCGAAGCCTTAGTTACACTCTTTGTTTGTACGATTTTTAAAAATA
This sequence comes from Bacteroidia bacterium, assembly GCA_044377255.1. Classification (GTDB taxonomy): domain Bacteria; phylum Bacteroidota; class Bacteroidia; order UKL13-3; family UKL13-3; genus B1. The sequence goes on along the minus strand of JBILJL010000004.1, from coordinate 2,344 downwards.
TTTGAAATTGATTTAAGGTATAATTCATAAATTATTTTTATGTTATCTATTACAAAGATAAATAAAAACTTATGAATTAAGCTTCGGATTTTTGCACCATCAAAAATAAATCATAGAAAATGAAAAGAATTACAGTAGCTAAAGGCGACGGAATTGGTCCTGAAATCATGGATGCCACATTAGAAATAATTATTGCAGCGGGTGCCAAACTTGAGATTGATGAAATTGAGGTGGGTGAAAAAGTATACCTCGCAGGTGACACTTCTGGCATCGCAAATGAATCATGGGAAACTATCAGACGTAACAAAATATTTCTAAAGGCACCTATCACAACGCCTCAGGGTGGGGGCTACAAAAGTTTAAATGTCACAACTCGGAAATTTCTTGGGTTATATTCAAATGTTAGACCTTGTATGAGTTTGCATCCTTTTGTAAGTACAAAACATCCAGTTATGGATATAGTAATTGTAAGGGAAAATGAGGAGGATTTATATGCAGGAATCGAGCATCAGCAAACAGACGAAGTAGTGCAGTGCTTAAAGCTTATTAGTAGGCCTGGTTGCGAGAAAATAATTCGTTATGCATTTGAATATGCCAAGCAACAAAACAGAAAAAAAGTAACTTGTTTTACAAAAGACAATATCATGAAACAAACGGATGGCTTGTTTCACCAAGTGTTTGATGAAATTGCTAAAGAATATCCAGCAATTGAAAACGAACATTGGATAATTGATATTGGTGCTGCGAAGATGGCCGATACTCCAGAAATTTTTGATGTTATTGTGATGCCTAATTTATACGGAGATGTGCTTAGTGATGTAGCAGCCCAAATCACTGGATCGGTTGGTTTGGCAGGCTCTGCAAACATTGGTGAAGAGTGTTCTATGTTCGAGGCTATTCATGGTTCAGCCCCTAGAAGAGCGGGACAAAATGCAGCCAACCCATCTGGTTTGCTACAGGGGGCAGTTATGATGTTGAATCATATTGGGCAAACAGATGTTGCAGAAAAAGTACAAAATGCGTGGCTAAAAACATTGGAAGATGGTATCCATACCTACGATATTTTTAAGGAAGGAATCAGTAAGCAAAAAGTGGGAACCAAAGAATTTGCGCAAGCCGTAATTTCTAACCTTGGTCAAAAACCAGCTATTCTGAAGTCCGTTTCTTATTCAAACAGTTCATCCCTAAACCTGCCTAAATACAAGCGTAAACCTGCCGCAAAAAAAGAATTGGTGGGTGTTGATATTTTTGTTCATTGGGCTGGAACAAATCCAAACGAATTAGCTGAGAAAATACAAACAATTGAAAGCAATATTATAAAACTCTCTATGATTACAAATAGGGGAATTAAGGTTTGGCCAAATGGATTTGAGGAAACCTTTTGTACAGATCATTGGAGGTGTAGATTCAAGCCATTGGAAAATTCTGATATAACTAAAACAGATATTATCGAACTTTTTAAAAATGCACTAAATCACAATATAGATGTAATAAAATCTGAGAATCTTTACTCATTTGACGGCAAGGCTGGATACTCTTTGGGGCAAGGTCAATAATCAACTAAATAATATGAATATACATCTTATAGGCGGACAGTTTAACTCGCAGGATGCCATAGAGCTTATTGCTCAAATGGTTCAAGTAAAGGTAACGTATCTTGAGAATAAAATAGTTGGCGATAGTAACGAGGAGGATATTAAAATGCGTGAAGCAAAAATCAAGCAGTTTCAACTCGAACTTTATGAATTAAGGAAAGCAATCAAATCAAATTCCGATAAAGTTAGAGTTGAAGCAATTATTAAAATTCAATAGTTTTGAACCCAATTGAATCAATTTTAAATTGGTTTATACAATTGCCATGCTCATTAAGCCTTTCATATCAGTTCACACAATGAAAAGCCAACTATTCCCTTTGATAAATACTGCAATTGCTGTATTCAGATTTGTTTGGGAATGAGGAAAGGCGTAAAAGTAAAAAATGTTCAAGGGCAGAAGCTTACTAATCGCTACAAAGCACAAAAAAGAAGAAGTGATAGCTCCAATTTTTGAAAGAGAATTGGGCGTAAAGTGTTTCGTTTCAGCCGATTTTGATACAGATGAACTTGGCACCTTTTCAGGAGAAATTGAAAGAAAATTTGATCCAATAACTACCGCCCGAAAAAAATGCCTAATGGCTATGGAATTAGCGAATTGTGATTTGGCGGTATCTAGTGAAGGTTCATTTGGGCCACATCCAACAATGTTTTTTGTTCCTGCAGGTGATGAATTTTTGATTTTTATAGATAAGAAAAATGACTTAGAAATTTTTGTAAGGGAACTTAGTACAGAGACCAATTTTTATGGC
>JBILJL010000119.1:0-7108 GCA_044377255.1 Bacteroidia bacterium | reverse complement strand
ATTTTGGTGCAGATTACGCAAAAAGTACTTCTATTGCTTTCACTGCAACTGGTAATAATTTTGAGTTAGCTATTGCGGTTGCTATTGGTGTTTTCGGCATCAATAGCGGTCAAGCCTTCGCAGGAGTAATTGGTCCTTTGGTAGAAGTACCAGCCCTTATTGCATTAGTTAACTTAGCTTTTTGGTTCAGAAAGAAATATTTTAAACAAATTAGTGCTTAAAATTTTGGTTTGAACCTAAACCAATTTTACAGTAAATAAGGCAACCTTTTTTCCTAAACCGAGGCTTATTATTTTTAGTATATTCGCAATACTATGCCTCATATTAGTAAAAAGAAATTCGCCTATAAAATAGGTAATAATTTAAGAGCACATCTGAAAAAATATGGAAGAGAAACAGATATTCCGATTCATTATTCTGATTTAAAACTATTCAAAGAAAGTATTGCCTATTACGATAAAAAAGGAAAAGATACTTTATGGGAAACTTGTATTTACGGACCAGAGGAACAAAATAGAATTTACTCTTACTTACTTGAGATTTATGCACTACTTAAGGTAGGCGGCGACATGAAAGTGGTAGAACATTTGGGGGTAGATAGAATTGATGTTTGTTTATATGGAAACACACTGCCATTTCGCATTAGAATTATCAATAAACTCAATGATAATTTTGATTACTTTTATGTAAAGAATGCTGATGCTTCGCGCATTTATGGTTTAGAGTTAGAGCATTTGCTTTCACCTAATCGCATTAGCTATTTGGTAAGTGGAAATACTTTAATTGAAGAACACATTGCTGGCATTCCAGGCGATGAATTTATACGGAGCTATATGCAAGTGGAGAACTTCAATATGATACGTATTGCAAAGGAGTTTGTAAAGTTTAATGAGCGTTGTTTTGTGCGTCTTTTGGGCGACATGCATTCGAGTAATTTTGTGGTTCAAATTACACCAGATTTTGAAGAAACACATTACCGCATAAGAGCTATCGATTTTGATCAACAATCCTTTGAATCACGAAAAAATATCTATCTGCCACAATTCTATAAGCAGAACAAAGCCTTTTTAGATTTGGTTCAGGCTAAAATTAGCAAAGAGAGTTTACACCAATACCAACGTGAAGAGCGCAGTATAATTATTACACGCATCAAAGCGGCAAAGTGGCCATTGATAAATTTGTTGGATGCCATGAGCCGAGATTCTATTGCCCCGCAAGAAAATGTAATACAATTGCGCAAAGATTTAGCCAAACATTATCACAGTAAGCGCTTCTTGAAAGCCCAAACCATGGGCGAAATTGTTAAGGCATCTTTGTTTGAATTGCTGCGCAACCGTGGGAGGTAGTTGCTAGTAATTGGCATCTGGCTGTTAGCTTCTGGCTGTTAGCAATTAGCCATTAGCTTTTAATTTCATAAACATAATCTATGTATTTGAGACAGGGAAGTTTTGGGTCGTTAGTCTTCAGTCTTTGGTGAATGGCAAAAAGATAGAAGCCAGAAGCTATAAGTTATAAAACTCCCAAAGCACCAAATATATTTTAATTACCTCACAATCAATACACTACACAATATACCTAAGATTCTTATGTAATAAATTTCAATACCTAAGAGTTTTATGTATGTTTGTAGCGGTAAAAACGAAAACAATGCTCTATTCATCAGAACTAATTAAGGGTACACTTAGGACCATTATTTTAAAACTTTTGTGTGATCAACAAAAGATGTATGGCTACGAAATAACCCAAAAAGTAAAAGACTTAACCAAAAATCGCATTCAACTTACCGAAGGTGCATTGTACCCAACTTTGCATGCAATGGAAAATGAAGGCTTGCTTACAACTGAAATCGAATATATTGGAAAACGGGTAAGAAAATATTATTCGGTAAGCAAAAATGGTAAAGAAAAGGCTAGTGAAAAAATCAATGAGTTTGCACAATTTATGGAGACAATGCGCGTATTGTTGAACTTAGATTTAAACACATTAAAGGTACAATAAAATGTATCGGGTAAGCAACGAACAAATAGACTACATGCTTCAGCAAATTACCGACCAAGGTATAAGCGACGAAGGCCTTCGGGATAGCATACTCGACCATGTTTGTTGCCTCATTGAAAATAGCAAAGAGCCAATAGCTGATTTTGAAATTTGTTTTCAAAGTTACCTCAAAAAGTTCTACCAAAACAAACTCGAGGAAATTGAGGTAGAAACGCATTTATTAATCACCTTTAAACACTATTATCAAATGAAAAAGTTCATGCTATTAAGCGGTATTGCCGGTGCCGGTATGTTGGTTTTTGGAAATATATTTAAATTCATGCATTGGCCAGGCGCCTCCATTTTTATTTTGCTAGGCATTCTTCTATTGTCGCTGCTCTTTATTCCACTTCTATTTTTTATTAAACTCAAAGAAAATCCTATGGGCACCCAAAGATGGTTGCTTGGTATTGGAACCATTCTGGCCGTATCATTCTGCCTAAGTGTTTTATTTAAAATTATGCATTGGCCCTTTGCCAACATACTAGGCAATATCAGCACTTTTGGCGCCATTTTGGTCTTTGCTCCCTTGTATCTTGTAAACAGTTTTAAATCAAAAGACCAACAAACAAATGCAATTATTACCGTGGTTCTAATTGTTGCTGCTGCAGGTATGTTGTATTCCTTAACTGCCACGCGGCTATCGCATAGTCTGCAAGTAAGTCCGTGGTTGGTTATGCAACAAAATGAAAAATCAACTGCGCAATTCAAAGACTACTGCAACCATATTTTTGGATCAGACAGTAGCGAAATAGGTAAACAAAAAATGGCCAAATATTACGTTCTGAACCAAAGCGCTGTTGCACTTAAAAACTACTTATATCAGAGCATTGCAAACACAGAGGGAACCTTTCAAGTGGAAAAATTATTTGAGAAAAATCCAAACGACCTGGTTACCTCAAAATTGATGCCTACGGATCAAACACAGGCAGAAGAATTGATCACATTTGAACAATCGCTCAACCAAATTTATGGGAACAACAACAAGAATGCAACTTGGGCCAAAACCACACTATTTGGTATGCGCAATTCAGACATCTTTATGCTCATCAACGATATTGAGAAAGAAGCGCTTGTATACCTATTGCAAGAGAAATAACCGAGGGAAGAGCTTCTGGCTTCTTGCTTCTTGCATTTAGTTTTGAGAAATAGCTAGATGCCAGAAGCCAGATGCATCCTCTAAGCTGCTTGAAAATTCTTTAATTTAACTTGTTCAATTTTTTCGGCGGCATCTTTTGCGGTGATGGTTAATTTACTTGCGTGAATTCCGCTTGGGGCATCAAACATATAATCAATCATTAATGCCTCACAAATACTACGTAAACCACGTGCGCCAAGTTTCAATTCAAAAGCAGTATCTACTATCATATCAATAACCTCATCCTCGAATACCAATTCAATATCTTCTAACGACATCAAATGAATGTATTGTTTAATCAAGGCGTTTTTAGGTTCAACCAAAATACGTTTAAGGATAACTTTATCGAGTGGATCTAAATGACAAAGTACAGGCATCCTTCCAATAATTTCTGGGATCAAACCATAAGTTCTTAAATCTGCAGCGGAGACATATTTTAGCAAACTGGCATCAGAATTACTGTTAGGCAGTTCAGTTGTTTTAAAGCCAATGGCCTGAGTTTGCAACCTACGGGCAATCATTTTATCAATTCCTTCAAAGGCACCACCACAAATAAATAATATATTTTCAGTATTGATTTGAATCATTTTTTGATCGGGATGTTTTCTTCCACCTTGTGGCGGCACATTAGAAATTGTTCCTTCTAATATCTTCAATAAAGCTTGTTGAACGCCTTCTCCACTTACATCACGGGTGATACTTGGATTGTCGCTTTTGCGTGAAATCTTATCCATTTCATCAATATAGATAATACCTCTTTCGGCCGCAGCTACATCATAATTGGCAGCTTGAAGCAAGCGGGTTAAGACGCTTTCAACATCTTCTCCAACATAACCTGCTTCGGTTAAAACGGTAGCATCTGCAATACAAAAAGGCACCTGTAACATACGGGCTAAAGTTTTAGCAAGTAATGTTTTACCCGTTCCAGTTTCGCCCACCATTAAAATATTCGATTTTTCTAACTCTACTTCATTGGTTTTCTTAGCCAAAACCCTTTTAAAATGGTTATAAACAGCTACACTCAAAACCTTTTTGGCATCATCTTGGCCAATAACATAAGTATCTAAATGCTGCTTTATTTCTGCAGGCTTTAGCATTTTTATTACTTTTTCAGCCCCTTTTAGCTCAACAGACTCTTTGTCTTCGTTTATTATTCGGAATGCCTGCCCAATACAATTTTCGCAAATAAGTGCATCCAAACCTGAAATTAAGTAATTAACCTCACTTCTACTGCTCCCACAAAAGGAGCATATATCTTCTTTTTTCTTTGCCATGAAGCACAAATATAGGGCTTAAGTTTTAATTATTATAAATCACTCCTGTCTTTGCTGCCAACTTTGAGCCAAAAAAAAAGGAGTTGCAATGAAGCAACTCCTTTACTTTTTAGGGGTTGAAAATTTTATTTCTTTTCAATTTCCTTTTTATGCTTTAAAAGCACATCATCAATCATCCCATATTCTTTTGCTTCAGCAGCTATCATCCAATAATCACGGTCGCTATCAGCTTGCACTTTATCAAAAGGTTGGCCAGTATGATCAGCAATGATATCATACAATTCTTTCTTTAATTTTTGAATTTCGCGAGCAGTGATTTCAATATCTGAAGCCTGTCCTTGCGCTCCACCAAGCGGCTGGTGAATCATCACACGAGCATGAGGCAAAGCACTTCTCTTTCCTTTTTCGCCAGCACATAACAATACAGCTGCCATAGATGCAGCCAAACCAGTACATATAGTAGCTACATTAGGATTTACCCATTGCATGGTATCATAAATACCTAAACCAGCATAAACAGATCCACCTGGAGAATTGATATACATTTGAATATCTCTGCGGGCATCCATTGAGTCTAAAAATAATAATTGCGCCTGAACAATATTGGCAACATAATCATCAATAGGCATTCCTAAAAATAGAATACGATCAGCCATTAAACGAGAGAAAACATCAATTTCTCTGAAGTTCATAGGACGTTCTTCGATAACTGTTCTAGTCATACCTTCCATAGAACTTTCAATATAGGCATCGACTTTCATGCTGCTAATGCCTTTGTGCTTTACCGCATATTTGCGGAATTCATTTCCTAAATTCATATTGTGGTGGTTTTGGTCAAATATATATTTTTTTTACAATTCGCAAATTGTGTGTAATTGTTTTTTTTAGTCAATCATTATGCCAAAGCAAAATATGACAGCGAGTGTGAAACATTGTCAGAATTAACAATTGACCTTACAATTAAACTATCTTGGCAATTCAATTCCCTTTAATTTTCTGTATAAACTAATGGCATGTCTATCTGTTAAACCTGCCACAAATTCACAAACAGCGATAATTCTTAAATATAAACTCTGTTTCAATTCATCTTTTGGTGTTTTTAAATAATCTGGAAATAGCTCTGCAATCTTGGCACTTCGGTAACTACTTTTTTGTGTATCCTGCTCGCATAGTTGGTTCAGGGCATCTAAAAACATATCTAGCAAGCCACCAATAACCTCAAAACCGGCTGCTTCTATCTCAATTACCTCTCTTGCTTTATAAACCTTTTCTAACGATATCTTTTTGATCCTATCGATTTCATTTTTGTGACTACTCAAATTCATCAAAGATTGATCGAAGCTGCCAGCCAACATAGCCTCCTCATTTTCTAAGAATAAGGCTGCCATTTCTTTTATTAAACTATTGATAGCAACGGCTCTTAAATAGGAAACTTTTTCATCTTGGTGCAAGATGCGCTGATAATTTTCTAAAAAGAGAGAACTACCAGCAATAGGTATAAGTAGCTCCTCTGCCAAAGAAAAATCAATCCAACGTAATCGCAATCCATCTTCAAAATCAATGATGTGGTAACAAATATCATCTGCTGCTTCCACTAAAAATGCCAGCGGGTGCCTTCTAAAATGGTAGCCTTCCGAAGTTTCCACCTGCAATAATCCTAGGGTTGAAGCAATGCCATTATAAAGATTTTTTTCACTTTGAAAGTAGCCAAATTTCTTTTCACTTGCTCTTCCTTTTGGGAATAACGGTAGGCTTTCCTTGGGATATTTAGTAAAGGCAGCCAAGGTTGGATAACTAAGCCTAATACCGCCTGTGCCAATATTTCCGGCATTGGTTAAAATTCTGAAGCCATTTGCATTGCCTTCAAAACGGATGAGGTCATTTATTTCTTGATCCGAAAGATTGACTAAATATTTTTTTCCATTGCCATTTTTAAAATACTCGCTGATGGCAGATTCGCCGCTATGTCCAAAAGGAGGATTACCAATATCATGCGCTAAACTGGCGGCAGCCACAATAGCACCAAAATCATGGTGAGTTAAGTGTTTAGATAAATCTGGATATTTTTCGAGCAAGGCTTGTCCAACCATTTTGCCCAATGTACGACCAACACTGCTAACCTCTATGCTATGCGTGAGTCTATTGTGCACAAAATCGTGTTCAGGAAGCGGGATGACCTGGGTTTTATCCTGCAATCGCCTGAATGGAGTTGAAAAAATAATACGGTCGTAATCTTGTTCGAAGATACTTCTATTTTGTATTTCATTTAGGTTACGGGCACTTTTGTCGCCATACCTAAAAGCTTGTAATAAGGTAATCCAGTTCATCAAAATATTTCGTCGAATATACTAAATGTTGAAGGATTGAATAATATAATCAATATTTTTGTTGGTGATGAGTTCCAAAAAAAACATTCGCTTTATCATTAATCCAATCTCGGGAAAAAGGTCAAAAAAAAATATTCCTAAACTAATTGAACAACATTTGGATAAAAATATGTTCAATTATGATATTGCATATACAGAATCTGCGGCACATGCAAAGGAACTTTCAAAGGAAAGTGTTGCACTCAAAAAGGATGCTATTATTGCTGTAGGTGGCGATGGAACGCTAAGCTTGATTGCCTCAGAACTCATTCATACCAATATACCTATGGGTA
>JBILJL010000118.1:0-7147 GCA_044377255.1 Bacteroidia bacterium | reverse complement strand
GCGAAATTGGCAACTACAAGAATGGCAAAATAGATGGATTAATTGTAGATTATTATGCCGACGGTTCTATAAGTTCAAAAGAGAATTTTGAAAATGATTTGCGCAATGGTGGAGGCGTACAATATTTTGCTACTGGTAATTTAAAGTATGAGTATACCTTTAAAAACGGACTGATAGATGGGAATTTGAAGGAATATTATTCGCATGGAGCATTAAAAGAGGAAAAGAATTTTAAAGATGGAAAACAGGTTGGTTCAGCAAAATACTATTATGAAAATAAACAGTTAAACCGTGAATCCAATTATGTAAATGATGTGCTAGAAGGGCCTTATAAAACCTATTACCAAAATGGCAAAGTTAAGTCGGAAGGAATTGCAGCTAAAGGGAATACCAGCGGCAAGTGGACTGAATACTTTTCGGATGGAAAAATTAGTAAATTGAGCTTTTTAGATGAGCTAGGCAAAATAAATGGAGAGGAAGAATACTATGATCATTTGGGAAGAAAATACAATCAAGATACTTATGTAAAAGGTGATTGGAAAAGAACACAGTTTTTTGATCCAAGTGGTAAAGTTATATCCGACCAAAAAATTGGGAAATCGGCAACCAAAGTGGTTAGTTATAACATGTACTTGAACAAACGTTTTGAAGGAACATTTGTAAATGGCGAGCGCGAAGGACTCTGTACATTTTACAGAAACAATGGTGATATTAGCTCTACAGAAATTTACAAAAAGGGAAAATTAGAAGGTGTTTCTAAAACATATAATGACAACGGAACCGTTTCAGGAGAGTATAATTATAAAAATGATAACCGAGAAGGTTTAGAAATAAGGTTCCATCCTAATGGAAAACTAAGCAGCCAAGGAAATTACATGAATGGCGATAAGTATGGCGAATGGAAAAATTATGAAATTGATGGTTCGCTGTCGGAAAAAGTGTTTTACCAAGCAGGTCAAAAAACAGGCTGGAGTTATAACTACTTTTCGAATGGAAAACTGTTAAAGAAAAACAAGTACACCAATGGTTTATTATCGGAAGTATACCAATGCGATACAAATGGAAATATTATAGACAGTGCCATTATTGTGGCTGGTACAGGGAGATTTACCTTAAAAGGGATATCAGGAGAAAAATATTATGAAGGTGGTTTTGTAAATGGACTTGCAGAAGGCAAAGTAATATTCTATTATCCAAATGGAACAAAAAATGTAATGTACGAGTACCACAATGGCTATTTAAATGGCGATTGTTTTGCTTATCATCCAAATGGAAAATTGCAAAGGAAGTACAAAATGTTTCACGGTGATGAAGAGGGAAAATGGGAATATTTCAACTATTTTGGAGAGAAAACACGTACCATAGATTATAAAAACGGATTGAACCATGGTAAAAATATCTACTATTATACCGATGGCAAAGTTGAATCGGAAAGTGAAATCTATGAAGATGAAAGAAACAATATTTCCACCTATTACGCTCAATCTGGTGAGGTGAGAGAGATTAGGTATTACCAATATGGGCGCTTAATGGGATACAGCTATATAGGTAAAAATGGCAAACCTGTTGATACCATTTTTGCAGTAAATGGCGATGCAAAAGTTAAGGCCTATTATGCAAACGGTAATGTATCTACTACTTTTGAAATAAAAGCAGGACAATATCATGGTGAACTCAAGATTTATTATCCAAATGGGAGTTTACAAGAGGAACGTTATTACGACCATGGTGATGAAATAAAACCGACTATTGAATATTATATAGATGGTAAAATTAGAAGGAAGGATACTTACTTGCATGGAACTTTACATGGCGAAACCATTGAAAACAATCCTAATGGAAGCAAAAGACTAAAAGAAAACTATGTTAATGGCAATTTGGAAGGATTGTGTGAATATTTTGATGCAACTGGAAAGCGCATACAAGCTTATTATTATATGCAAAATGATGTCATTAAAATTTTGCAATAAGTAACAGCGATGATTCATATAAAAAAACTGGTTATACTCATTATCCTACATGGAATATTTGGTAATGCTTACTCACAAGCAGATAAAGAACTTATCAAAACAAAAGAACTATACCCCAATGCGGAGATAGTTTGTAGTCAGCTACACTGTGCTATCACTATTAGCATTGAAAAAGGCAAGCCCGTAATACACTACAGCAATTTGGAAGAGTTCTATTTTTTGGGAGATAACAATGCTGGCTATGCTAACCGATCTATTAATTACTCGTCGTTTTATGATTTAAAAAAATACCAAGCGCATGCTTTGGTATTAACAGGCAGTAAGTATAAAAAGGTGGCGGTAAAAGAATTTCAATCGAACGACTTTACCAATAACAATATCTTCCATGATGATTCGAAGGAACTTAAATTTATGTTCCAACGAATTGGAAAAGGTGATAAAACTAATATCAGTTATGAGTATCAAATAAATGATCCGCATTTAATACCCTATCTGTCTATTTCACCTTATCTAAACTATGTAAATGTATTGTTTACAGTTAGCTATCCCGAAGGCGTTGAGTTAAAAATAGATACTTTCTTTATGGGTAAATCTCAATTGAACTATCAAATAAAGAAAAGCGGAAAAATTACCACCGTAAGCTGGACTGGTCAATCAAATAAGTATTTAGAATATGAAAGTGATGGGCCAGAAAGAGCCTTTGTTTCTCCTCAAGTACATGTTCGGATCAAATCGTATACCATAGACGATAAAACGACTAAGGTACTCTCTAATTTAGACGACTTATACACTTGGAATTGTGAACTTGCCCAACAGTCGAAAGAAGATTTCACTCAATTTAAGAACCTGAGTGATTCAATAGTAGGAAATGAAAAAGACCCACTAAAAAAGGCCTCTCTCCTATTTTCATGGGTTCAAAACAACATTAGGTATATTGCTATAGAAACAGGCTACGATGGCTTAATACCAGCCAAAGCAAGTGAAGTTTGCAAAGAAAGATATGGCGATTGTAAAGGAATGAGCAATATACTTTTTAATTTATTGCGCTCCCAAAATTTGGAAGCTTACTTAACCTGGATTGGCACAAGAGATTTGCCCTACAAATATTCCGAATTGCATAGTCCGGCAGTAGACAACCACATGATAACCGCCTTAAAAATAAATGGCGAATACCTCTTTTTAGACGCAACCTCCAGCAACCTAAAGTTTGGGATGCCCTCCCCTTTTATTCAAGGAAAAGAAGCCCTAATCTCATCTATGAATTGCAAAGATTACACTGTGAAGGTTGTGCCAGAAACACCTGGCAACGACAATAAATCGGTGGATTCATGTTACATGAAATTAAATAATAGAACCATAATTGGCTCGGGCATTGCCACCCTAACTGGTTATAAAAGATTAGGATTTGTAGATAGGTTAAGCGACAGGAGTTACAGAACTATTTTAGAACAAAGCAGGTATTATTTATTGAAGGGAAATAACAGATTTGTTTTAGATACCGTATGGATTGACAATATGGAAGAAAAGAACCTACCATTGATTATTCATTACAAATTTCAAATTCCAGATTACGCAGTAAAGGTAGATAATGAATACTATTTGAACCTAAATTTAGACAAATCCAATATATCACAAAAAGTAGATGCCGACAGAAATGTGGCATTAGAGTATAGATATAAAACGGCTGAGCAGAATACCTATTGCTTAGAATTGGGACCAAATATCACTATTGAAAACTTGCCAGTAACCACAGAATTGAAACAAGCAAACTACTATTTTAAGAATAGTTACCTAAAAAACAACCAAATACTTGTGCGGAAACAAGAGTTATATAAAGAAACATTGATGCTCGAAACCAATCAGTTTGCTGAATATAATAAGTTAATTGAAACCATGCAAAAGAGCTATTCGGAACAAATCACTTTAATACAAAAATAATATGCCAAAATTACTATTGTCCTTGCTATTGAGCTTGAGCATTTCTTCTATATCTGCTCAATTTTCTATGCCCTATGAGTTTAAAAGTAATCCCAACTTTAGTAAACTAGTTGCGAATTACGATTTAGCGAAATTGGATGAAATTGATGTATTAGACGACCAAACAGTAGAATATGCTTATGACAAAGAAGGCAATTTATTTGAATACTACTATTTTCATCAAGTAAGTTATGTAAATAGCGACAATGCAATAGATAGAAACAACAAAATATATATATCATTGAGTAAGGCAACAGAGCTGGTGGCCTATGATGTTCGGGTAATTCTATCGAATGGTGCAATTAAAAATATTGGCAAAGATGCATTAAAAGAGGGCGTAACCGAAGACAAAAGAAAGGTTCATTACCTTGCTGTTTCGGGAGTAGAAAAAGGAAGTTATATTGAGTACTATTATTTAATTAAAAGGAATGCAAGTACATCCGGATCATATATCAATTTTCAGGGCTCAAAGCCAAAAGCAAAAATCCAATTTAAGTTAATCAGTCCCAAAAATTTATACTTTGGTTTTCATGCGCAAAATAAGTTTCCAAAAATGGAAAAAGACACCACAATGGAAGACAAAAATATGTGGAAATCAGAAGTAGAAAATGTGCCAGAAATTTATGAGGAAAGCTTTGCCAATGAGGCTTCAAGCACCATGCGACTCATTTACCAGCTTTTTTATAATTCGGCCACAGGAAAAAGAAATCCATACAACTACGGAATTGTAAGTCAAACTATCTTTGAAAATATTGCCAATAATATTACCAAAGATGAAGAGAAAGCAATCAAGAAAATGGCCAATAGCATCGACTTAAAAAAGGCTACAAGTGATGAGGAGAAAATTAGGATCATTGAAAATTACATCAAGAAAAACTTTAATTACAATGAAGCAAGAGATCCAAAATTAGAAGATCTAGCATCAATCCTAAAAATAAAATCCTTCAATGAAACAGGGGCGATAAAAGTATTTTATCATTTAGCAGAACAAGCAGGAATAGAACAAGAAATTGTTGTTACCTCTAATAGGTATAAAATTCCATTCGATAAGGAATATGAATCGTATTGTTTCCTGACAGATTACCTCCTTTATTACCCAAAAATGAAGTTGTATTTGAGCCCATTCAATCAATTGTACAGATTAGGATTAACCCCTTCATGGAATATCAACAATTACGGACTATTTATTAGAAAAGTGACTGTTGGCGAACTTAAAACAGGAGCTGGCAAGGTTAAATTTATTGGTGAAAACATCCCAAATACTACCACAAATAAAATGGTAATAGTGGCCAAATTGGATCAAACAACAGATAGTTTAGATATAGATTACAAGCAGGAATACACAGGATATTACGCTCAAAATTACCAACCACTTTTCGACTATATTGAAAAAGACAATATGGTTAAATTTGAAGAAAGTATTATTAAAGGTTTGAACCAAGACATTACCATTAAATCTATTAAAGTGGAAAATAAAGGTGGTGATAATTTAATGGTTAATCCTTTGATTTTTACAAGTAAGCTCAGCTCACATCATTTTATTGAAAAGGCAGGAACAAAAATATTGGTTAAATTTGGCGATTTAATTGGTCCACAATCTGAATTGTACCAAGAAAAAAAGAGAATGTTTCCAGTTGAAAACGATTTCAATAGAGAATACCACAGGGATATTACTTTTATCATTCCAGATGGCTATACCATTAAAAATGCAAAGGAGTTAATACTCAATATTCAACCATTTTTAAACAATGGAAATGGCGCTGGTTTCACCTCCAATTACACCATTGTAGGCAACAAATTAACCCTTATTTCTTATGAATATTATAACCAGGTAAACATGCCTATTGAAGATTATGAAAATTACCGCGCAGTTATTAATGCTGCCGCTAATTTCAATAAAATAGTCCTAATTTTGGAAAAACAATAGTAAATGAACCCAGAGGAAGCGAAAAAACGAATAACTGAGCTCAGTGACACGCTCAAGCAACACAATTATAATTATTATATCCTTTCGCAGCCCAGTATCAGCGATTTTAATTTTGATCATTTGCTGAAGGAGCTTGAGCAATTAGAAAAATTATTTCCAGCATTTGCTTTGCCTAACTCCCCTACCCAACAAGTTGGTGGCGATATTACTAAGAACTTTTTGCAAGTGAAGCACAAGTATCCCATGTTGAGTTTGGGTAATACCTACTCGCAAGAGGAGTTGCAGGAATTTGATGATAGGATACGCAAAACCATAGGCGATGATTTTGAATATGTTTGTGAATTAAAGTTTGATGGTTTGGCCATTAGCATAACCTATGAAAATGGTGTTTTGGTAAGAGCTGTTACGCGCGGCGATGGTGTGCAAGGCGATGAAGTGACCAATAATGTAAAAACCATTAGGAGCATACCACAGCAATTAAAAGGCAACTTCCCTCCTAGTTTTGAAATACGTGGTGAAATTTTTATGCACCGCAAAACATTTGAACGCTTAAACAATGAGCTTAAAAAAGAGTTGTTGGATCAAGGCGTTGATGAAGATAAAATTGCAGAACGCTTGTATAAAAATCCAAGGAACTTTGCTTCTGGCAGTTTAAAAATGCAAGACTCCAAAGCGGTGGCCAAGCGCTCTTTGGATGCCTTTTTGTACTTTGTTTATAGCGATGAAACTTTGTGTGCCACCCATGCCGAATCCTTGAAACTAGCCGAATCATGGGGCTTTCAGGTGAGCGACCATTTTAAGGTTTGCAAAAACATTAGCGAGGCAATGGCCTTTATAAACAAGTACGAGAAAGACCGCAGCCAATTAAGTTATGAAATAGATGGTGTAGTAATAAAGGTAAATGAATACCGCCACCAAAAGGAATTGGGCTTTACGGCAAAGGTTCCAAGATGGGCTATTTCTTATAAGTACAAGGCAGAAACAGCAGTGAGCAAACTCAAAGAAGTTACCTTTCAAGTTGGTAGAACTGGGGCCATAACTCCTGTTGCAAACTTAGTACCCGTGCAATTGGCAGGCACTACCGTTAAGCGCGCCAGCTTATACAATGCCGATGAAATTGATCGATTAGATTTATATGAATACGATACCGTTTTTGTAGAAAAAGGTGGTGAAATCATCCCAAAAATTACAGGTGTAGACGTAAGCAAACGCGATCTATTTGCCAAGAAAATTGAGTATATCACTCATTGTCCGGAATGCAAAACATTGCTCA
>JBILJL010000117.1:0-7156 GCA_044377255.1 Bacteroidia bacterium | reverse complement strand
GCCTACTTTAATCACCCTAATTGGATAGAGGTAACAAGAGCTTGGCTTGCGAATGGCAGATTCGCCATTTAAAAAGCTCTTTTCAATGCCACAACTTAAGAGGCCATTTTCATCTCTTTTCACAAAATTACATTCGCCTGTTGGCAGGCAAGTAGTAACCCACTCCCCATCTTCGTCTATTTCAAAACCACCGCGCTTTTCAATGTCTTTTAAAGATGATTCGGCTAAATAAGGTTTAATTTTCTCAAATTCTTGTTCAATCCTACTTTTCTCCAACTCAGTTACAGGAGCGCCACTATCGCCTTCAATGCAGCAAGAGCCCTTACAAGCACTTAAGTTACAAATAAACTCCTGATCGAATAAATCTTCAGATACAAGTGTATTGCCAATAATGATCATTGTTTAGCTAGAATTAGGATAAAAAGTAATAAGCTGCTAAAATAGTTGTTGTTTGGCAGTTTCCCATTAACAATCTCGTTCAAATTTATCCTAGAAATGGATTACCTGATTATCCTTATATTTGCAGCAAATGACAATTACGAAGAAAACTGATATTCGCTCACTGACTTTACCGCAAATAAAGGAGGCATTCGTTGAAAAAGGCGATAAAGCATTCCGCGGACAGCAGGTGTATGAATGGTTATGGAAAAAATCTGCCCTTGATTTCGATACCATGACCAATATCAATTTTGAAACCAGAAATTGGCTCAAGGAAAACTTTTTGATCAATGCCATTCAAGTAGTTGATAAACAAATAAGCAATGATGGCACCATTAAAAGTAGCTTTAAATTGCATGATGGCTTTTTGGTAGAGGGTGTATTAATTCCAGCAGATGAAAGGATGACGGCCTGTGTTTCTTCTCAGGTGGGTTGTAGCTTAACTTGTAAATTTTGTGCTACTGGCAAAATGGACAGAGCCCGTAATTTAAGTCCAGACGAAATTTACGACCAGGTGGTGATTATCCGCAATTGGGCCATGCACCATTATGGCAAGCCACTTACTAATATTGTGTTTATGGGTATGGGTGAACCTTTATTGAACTATGCCAATGTAATGAAAGGCATAGAGAAAATAACCTCTCCAGAAGGCTTAGGAATGAGTCAGGATAGAATTACCGTTTCTACCGCTGGCATTGCAAAAATGATCATGAAATTAGCCGACGACAATGTGAAGTTTAACCTAGCATTGAGTCTGCATGCAGCAAATGACCTCAAGCGCAATCAAATTATGCCTATCAACGAAAGTAATAATTTAAAAGCAGTTGGTGAAGCCTTGAAATACTATTACGAATTAACAGGCAAGCGTGTAACCTTTGAATACATAGCTTTTAAAGACTTCAATGAAAGTTTACAAGATGCTAAGGAACTTTTAACCTTTTGCAAACAAGTACCTAGTAAAGTAAATATCATTGAATACAACCCAACGGGTGATGGCGAATTTGAGAAAGCAGATTCCAATAAAATTGACCAGTTTTGTGCTTATTTGGAAAGACATGGCATTATTGCCAAAGTAAGGCGCAGCAGGGGAAAGGACATCGATGCAGCTTGTGGTCAGTTGGCCAACAAACGCCACGATGAAGCATTGGTGATTGAATAACTACTCTAGCCTCATCAACTTAATTACTTGGCTATTTCCGTCCTCATCTTTGATAGAAAGAAAATAAGTGCCTGTTTTTAGTTGTTCTGGTTTGATGCTAATTTCCTTTGAAAATGTAGGAATATCCAATACAATCCTACCTTCTATGTCATAAACAACTCCTTGGATCAAACCGAAATTTGCTTTGCTAATACTTACAGGTGAACTACCATTTGCAAAACCTGCAGAATTAATTATTGCTAAATTAAGGGTATTTTTTAGGTGTTCGTTCAACGACATAACAACTGAAAAACCACGTTGTTCAAGTCTTAACTTTAGGGCATTGGCATGTGCATAACCATATAAGATGCTATCAGCCTGCATGAGCAAATCGGCGGCATTTTGCATATTCATTTCAGGGAAATAGCTATAAATGGAGTTCAGTAATAATTTTGTTGATACCTCTCTTCCTAAATCCTGACCAATATCATTGAGCATACTGCTCCAAATTGAAGAGGATTCATAGGCATCTGTAGACAGGTCTTTTGGATAAACATTGGGCTTATTGGCATCTCTTCCGGGCCAGAATTCATTGTGTCCATCCCAATTAAAAACCCAACGCCAATTGTAATTGCTAATTGCTCTTGAATATTGACAGGCCATAAAATCACAATTTGCTTCTTCCATTGCCAAACGTTGCAATGAACCTAAAGAATTGGGGGCAATAAAATAAAAAATTCCATGACTGTATTCATGAATAACTACATCGGCATCTTCGGCATCTGGCACGCCACCCGTTCCAAAATACAAGGCGGGATTAGAGTTGGAATAAGAAAATCTAGATTGGTCTTGCCCTTGATAAGCGGTTGGATCAACCTTGATAACAAACATGGAATCGAAAGGCATGCCAATAGATTTCAAATATTTTCGAACTTGCTCAATATGATAAAGGCAATTCATCTCTCTAAACTTGCTGCTACTTCTTGTAAAGTTAAAGTTTGCTTGTTTCGACTTAAAAACAACTTGGGCTGGAGCCTCCAAATCCTCGATTTGTGCATATGGCGATTGCGCATAAAAAGTATCATTTTTTAGCAACAATGTAACATCAACAGTTTTGAGTTCTGCAGTCAACTCCGGCGCATCTGCTCCATTGTAATTCTTGTATAAATTATCTTGTCCGTATGTTTTCTGCGCGGTTGTAAGCGGATCAGGATTAAAAACTTTTGTTTTAACAATGGTATCTTTTCCAAGAAATAAATCTAGTGGCTTTTTACTTAACAAGTTTCCTTTTTCATCAAAAACATGTTCTTCCATTTCGCCCATTTCATTTGGCATTATTGCAATTCTAACCGATTGCCAATTTCCATTATGAGATAAATAGGCCCGCTCATTTTGAGCAATTTTAGCAGTAAAATTTGAAACGGGCAATAATACATGGATTGGAATCAATGAACTAAAAAAACTCAATACTTGATAATTTTTAGAAAGGTTTACTTTAACGCTAGCCCCATAAACATTGACACCTTGGTGTTTCTGACAAAAAGTGAGATGAAAGCCAATTTCACTTTCTCTTAATGTCAATAACTCAATTTTATTTTGGTTTGTTTTGACCCAAGGGTTTTGAACTAGCACCTTTTCAATAGCAATTTGGGTAGGCGAGCTAGGTATATTTTTTGTGCTTGCTTGTATTGATTTTGGCAAACCAAAAAACACCAGGGTTATTAATCCCAGGGAGAAGATGAAAGATTGTGTTGTACTTTTTATTCTATGGAACATAAATAACTTCCTTTTCAATTTGATCAAATAAGCCTAGGTTTTGAAATACACTAATAATAGCATCTTTCTTACTAGGTATTACTTCAAAGATAATACCTTGTTGCAATTTCTTTTGAATCAATAGCAAAAATAAAAGCAAAAAACTTACTTCCTTTATCTTTAAATTCCCCAGTAGCTACTTCAACAATTGTAAAAAAGGTATCGGGTAACTCATGAAAAAGAAATCAGTAAAATGGCAATGATTGCTAGGCTCAAACCGAAAATATTTTGTTTATTGAGGTGCTCTTTAAATGCCAATAAGGCAATAAGTGTTAATAGGGCAACTATCCCAATATTGTTAATTGGAAATATAAAAGAAGCAGGAAAAGCGCCAAGAGTTTTAACCAGAAAATACATACTAAAGTAATTGGGTATCCCTAATAAAAATCCCCATAAAATGGTTTTTCTATTCAGTTTTAGGTTCAGTACAAACAACAAAAGGATACCAAAAACAAATGCAAAAAAGAAAGCAGCAGTTACAATATCATCGGCCGAAAAAGGTGGAATAAAATGCTCCTCAATGTAATTTAATAAAGTATCAATGCTGCCACTTCCTAAAAAAACTAAAATAGGTAAGAACCACAAATGACCAATGCTTTTGCCATCAGCCTGCTCCTTTCTACTGATAAAAAACACAGCAATCAATGAAACTACTATGCCAATTATTTTTAACGCATTGAGCGATTCCTTGTAAAGCAACCAAGCCATTAAAACAGGCACAACCACTGATAATTTAGCGGCAACCATGCTGGCAGATACACTTATTTTTTGAGCAGTTAAAGCAATGCAATAAAAAATACCAATAAACAACAAGCCCAATAAAATGGCAAAATAAATCCATTCCGAATTCCAAACTGCCTTCGACCAAAGCAAATTATCAGCAAAGAAACTTCCTATGATACTGCATGTAAAATAATTGACAATGATAGCTTGAAAAGTATCTACCTTTTTCAATTCAAACACCTTAAAAAAGCTAACTGTTATAGAGGAAAAAAGTATACTTAATAGCAAAAAAATCATAAGTTAAGGTATTGGGTCATTTGAATAACATCTATATTATCTTGTTGAATAATTTTACCCGAAATAGTTGGCGCTTCAATGCCGTTAGAAATGTTTTTAGGCGAGTAAAAAACTATGGCTTCATTCCAATAATTATTTGCAATGAGGTGATTTAATAAGGTTGCCCCACCTTCTACCACTATGCTTTGTATGTTATGCTTAAACAATAAATCTAACAGCTGTTTGAACCAATCTTCCTTAAAATTTAACTTTAAAAATACATTGTTGCCGTCAATTTCATCTTTAATTCCATTGGCAATAAATGTTTTTTGTGATTGGTCGAATAGCTTCAAGGTATTTGGCAAACGCAGGTGCTGGTCTAATACAATTCTTGCAGGAGCTCTGCCTTCCCAAGCTCTGTTGTTAAGCGCTGGATTATCTGTTAAAGCAGTATTGGTAGCAACCATAATGGCATCTTCTTGGGTTCGCCATTTGTGCACCAATTTTTGAACCAACATGCCAGTAATATGCCTTTCTTCTTCAAATTTTTCAGCACTCATTTTTTTGGCGTCCGGAGAAATAAAACCATTTCTGGTTTGCGCCCATTTTAAAATGACATAAGGCTTGTTTGTGGTATAAAAATGGATAAACCTTTTGTTGAGATTTAAGCATTGTTCATTTAAAACATCCAGCTCCACCTCAATTCCTGCGGCACGCAATAAAGCGATACCCTTCCCTGCCACAAGAGGATTTGGATCAAGCATACCTACCACAACCTTTGGGATTTTATGCGCAATGATGAGGTTGGCACATGGTGGTGTTTTACCTTTATGTGCACATGGTTCAAGGTTCACATATAAGGTAGCCTCTGGTATTAACTCTCTTTTTAATACTAAATTGATGGCATTTACCTCAGCGTGGGCACTGCCAATTTTCTGGTGCCATCCCTCTCCTATTATTTGGTTATTGTGAACCAAAACGGCCCCTACCATTGGGTTTGGCGAAACATTACCTGCACCCAAACGAGCCAATTCTAAACAACGTAACATCCAAAATTCTGGTGAATTCATAGTGAACGAATTTACACATCAAGGTTGAAAATAAAAGCCAAAAAAAACGCTGGTATAATTACCAGCGTTTTTACTTATTCATTAGGCTTCCTTCATGAAATCATATTCATATTTCACAGGCGGAACAAATGTTTCTTTAATTGTTCTTAAACTAACCCAACGCATTAAATTGATCATGGCACCAGCCTTATCATTGGTACCACTAGCTCTAGCTCCGCCAAATGGTTGCTGACCAACTACTGCTCCTGTTGGCTTGTCGTTGATATAAAAATTACCTGCTGCATTTCTTAGTTTCCAAGTAGCCAATTCTAATGCATACCTATCCTGACCCAAAACAGCACCTGTTAAAGCGTATTCAGAAGTTGAATCTACTAAGTCTAATGTTTCTTCAAACTTATCTGCATCATAAACATAAATGGTAAGCACTGGTCCAAACAACTCCTCACACATAGTGGTGTATTTTGGATCTTTGGTTACAATAATGGTTGGGTCAATAAACCAACCTTTAGATTTATTGTAGGTACCGCCAGCTATAATTTCGCATGAGGCATCTTTCTTAGCATCATCAATGTATTGTGCCAATTTATCAAATGATTTTTCATCGATAACCGCATTCACAAAATTCCTAAAATCTTCAACAGGACCAATACTAATAGTAGCAATTTCTTTGACCAATTTTGTTTTTACTTCTTCCCAAACATTAGAAGGCACATAAGCACGCGAAGCAGCAGAACATTTTTGTCCTTGGTATTCAAAAGAACCACGAACAATAGCGGTAACAAGGGTATCAACATGCACAGATTTGTGAGCAACAATGAAATCCTTTCCGCCAGTTTCTCCAACTATTCTTGGATAAGTTTTGAATTTATGGATATTGTTTCCAATGGTTTTCCAAATACTTTGAAACACACCTGTTGAACCTGTGAAATGAATTCCCGCAAAATCTGCATGGTTAAAAATTACCTCTGCCGCAACTGGTCCACTTGGATAAATTAAATTGATTACACCATCTGGAACACCAGCTTCTTTAAAAATCTCCATCAATACATTGGCAGAATAAACCTGCGTATTGCTAGGCTTCCAAACAACCACATTGCCCATCATGGCTGCAGATGCAGGCAGATTACCAGCAATGGCGGTGAAATTAAATGGTGTTAATGCATACACAAAACCTTCAAGAGGCCTATATTCAATTCTATTCCAAATTCCTTTGGCTGATTGAGGTTGAGTAGCATAAATTTCGCTCATAAACGACACATTGAATCTCAGAAAATCAATGAATTCGCAGGCACTATCTATTTCTGCTTGGTAGGCATTTTTGCTTTGACCCAGCATGGTAGCGGCATTTAATTTTGCACGGTACGGACCAGCAATTAAATCGGCAGCTTTTAAAAATATGGCAGCTCTTTGTTCCCAGCTTAAAGCTTCCCATTTCGGTTTAGCAGCTAAGGCAGCATTGATGGCAGCCGTAACATGGCTGGCATCACCCACATGGAATTTTCCAAGTAAATGTTGGTGATCATGTGGTGGACAAATATCCATTGTGTTTCCACTTCTTACCTCTTCACCGCCAATATACATAGGTATATCTAGTTGCATGCTTCTTCCATCTTGCAAAGCATCTTTTAAGGCTTTGCGCTCTGAACTACCTGGTGCATAATTTAAAACCGGCTCATTAACCGGCGTAGGAACTTTA
>JBILJL010000116.1:0-7160 GCA_044377255.1 Bacteroidia bacterium | reverse complement strand
ACATAACAAAAGCTGGAGGAAGATGTAAAAATAAAACTTTGAGCCTTAGCGGGTATTGTTACCATCATGCAGGACAAATTAATAGTGGCCATACGAGCCCCAATATCGGAGAAACCAAAAGTTATTCAAATACAACTGATAAAAGTAGATCAACCACGGTTCAATGCTCCGGAACTACTAAAGCTGGTAACAGGTGCAAAAGAATGACTACCAGCTCAAGTGGAAGGTGTTACCAACATTGAATAGAATCCGCCTTGTCCTAAAATAGGTTTACACAAAAATAGAAGCGGTTTGGTTGCCTAAAATAAAACGCCTAAAGAAGGAAATACTTACAAATGCTAACTCCTATCTCACTTATTTCTTTAGTTTCGAAATAAGGTCTGTTAAATCATAGCTTACTCCAATATGCTGTTGAAAAAACATGTCTGGTAACAAGTTATTTGTTCGTTTGATATCAGAGTTATATGGACTGAAAGCTTGTTCTATGGTAACTTGTTTGCCTGTAGTTTTATCTATGGGCAAATCAATATCTCCATTGCTTGCCTTCCATTGTTCGTAATCACCCCCATAAGTAAATCCTTGGCCATAATCATCTAAATAATCAGACATCGACCAAACCGTTTTAACTTCATACCTGAACCTAAATTTTTTGTACACATAAGCTAGTTGAAAGGATACATTGAAGTTAATGGTATAGGCTCCATAACCTTTTTTACTACTTAGGAAGTTTTGTCCTTCTGTACCTAGTGGGCGCAGAGCAATAAAACTCGCAGTATCTTTACTTCTGTTATAAACTAAACATTTATAAGGATCAAAACGCATAAAACCTACACCAAATCCAATAGCAGGTATCCAATGGCCAACACCATCTTTATTGTTGGCTAATAAATAATCGTGTTTCGGGGCAAAATAATATATGGCATCAAAATCCAAAATATACATTTTAGTCTTAAAGTTGGTTTCCCAACTTGTTAGTTCTCTTAAAGCACCATTATTTGTGGCATAAGTGGAGGCTGTTTGCCAAATCATCAACGGCGCTGTTGGATCATGCATACCAATATTGGTTCTATAGAAACTTCCCCTATAACTCCAATTTCTTTTGCGGTTATATTGCACATATAAGCCACCAGTCCACTCATAGCAGCCCGGTATTCCAAATTTGTGCTTAATGTCTCCTACATAAAAAGCCAAGCCACCCCAAACACCGGCCTCGTAACTTGGAGTGAATGGAACACTTGGGTTAATTAAAAGTGAATCGGCATTCACTACCTTAGGTCCTTTTAATTTTACTTGTGTGAGAGAATCTTGCTCAGCATTGAGTGGCGGTAATTCAATTTGCAACCCACTACTTGTAACAATATTTTTAGCTATTCCATCTGAGTAAAAAATTTCTATTGAATCGTTTTGGATTTTTTGGGTATAGGGTAAATTATTACCCAAAGAATCTTGCACAGCTGCTATTTTACAAGCTTTAGGTAATGTTAGTAATATGCTTCCGCTCAAATGACTCAAGTCTTGAATAAAGCAATTCTCACCCGGCCATTGATTTAAATTTTTAACATCTCCTTTTATTACTGGTAACCTCGGGTCGGCATAATAATCATAAACAGGTCTATTGGCATTTGAAGTGTAGATTCCTTCGGTTAAAATGTTTTCAGCGTTGCCGCTAACCGATATACCTATAGGTGAATTTGAGGCAAAATTTCTATTGAAGGCAATATGCCCAATTCGAAGGTTTTGGGCAAAGAAAGGCTTTGCAATATTTAAATGTAAAATACCTAATGAGGTATCGTTTCCAAACACCTTATTGTCTTCAAACGTTAAATAATCCAATTCATATTTTATACCCGATCCACCAGCATTGTCAATAATGATACCCGATTTGTTATTGTAAAAACTACTGTTAGTTAATTTGAATGAGATTGGTTTTTCATTTAAATTACTCATTGGACTTGATACAAAAATTACCGATTCATTGTAGGCTGATTTGCTTACAGTAATATTATCAAAAACCACACTTTCTCTGGCCCAAAATGGTTCAAAACTTATTGGCTGCATAAGACCCGTAAAGCTTGCATTTGAAATGAATATTGAACTTTTCATATCAATGCCATTAACAACTATGCCGGCTCCAGGATCAGTTGTATTTTCGGAGATAAACTGCACTGGTAGTTCTTTGGTTCCACCCACAAATAGGCCACCTTCTATCCATATTCTGGCACCAGGTTTAAACACAACTACTGTTCCTGCCTTAATTTTATATTCTTCGCCTTTTGCCACCCTTAATACTTGGCTAATTTGAAGAGTATCTTGCGCCATTGTAACTTTTACAAGAAACAAAAGCATAAAGCTTAATATTATTTTAGATATGATTTTCATGCTCAAATAAGTTGAATGATGATTGGTTTTTCAAATTTTCTACTTTCATTCCCCGCCTTAACCTCAATATTGTAAATAATAATATATTGAAGTTGTGACATTGATTTTCCGTTTGTTTTAAGTTGCGATCCGTTTATTTTTTCTATTTGGCTATTGTTTCCTACCCACCTAACATCGAATGCTTTAATTTCATAAACACCCTCTTCAAAAGATGGATGTATTGCCTGAATTTCAATTTTTCCTTCGCGTTCGAGCCTCCTTTTACTCATACTTAATGAGGGAGCATTTTTAACCATTAGAATAGGATCAGGCAAGTTTTTTACAAATACAGAATCCAAAAAGAGTATACCTTCACTTGAGTTAATTTTAATGGTGCACCAGCCTTCCTTTTTAGGATTAAAAGTAAGTTTACCTGTTTTAGCTTCCATAGTTGCCTCTGGATCTGTTTCACATATTAGTTCAGCATCTTGGGTATATGCAGGTATTTTCTGTATGTAGGTAACACCCGTATAACACACCCTGAAGGGGAGAGCCTCTTTTTGAGGAAATCCTGCAGGCAATACTTGAATTTCCATTGTTTCGGTTTTAATTAAACCCCTTGCCTTAATAACATATAAACCAGCAACACTTGGCTTAAAATTAAAGCTATTGCCATTTATTTCATAATCCTTGCTAGAAAACCCATCTCTTTCAACTATTAATTCTACAAGCTTATCGCCTCTTGTTGCCAGGTTAGCAGCATCACCTACACGCATGGTTGAATACCCTGTCATTAACGTAAATTTCGGTTCTTCGTTTGCGGTTTCGGCAATTCCTTTTTTGTTGCCAAGTAATTTGTAACGTAGGTTTATTTCTTCCAATAAGTTACGAGCAAATTCTGCTGGCACATGTTTCCATCTGTATTGTAGCCATTTACTGGGGTCTTCCTTGCCAATTCCATTTTTTAAATCATCGTCAAAAAGGGTAAGAAAAAGAGCCTTTCGCTCATCGGTAGTCGGTAATTGCTGCGCCCAATTTTTTATAGTTACCAGATCATCAAACAATTTTTTCCCTTGTGGACCATCCATAAAAAACTTGTCTGTTACCGTAAAAGAGTTTGGTTCAGGCATTTGGTTTTTTTGCTCATCGTAGCCTAGTTCTTTTTTAAATAAATTATCGGTTTGTTGTAAGTTTTTTGAAAGAATTACCAAAATTGAGTCTGAGTAAACAGCTTGAGGTTTTTGAATGTAGTTTTGAATCAATGGCGAAACTTTTAGCCAAGCAATAGGAATTTGGATAACTGATAAAATTAAAAATATCAGGTACATTAGACTTATGAGCCTAAATCGCAAATTCTTACTTTTTTTAATGTATACGTATTCAGCCATTATTTACCAATAAAAATAGGTGCACCCATTGTGGTACTTGTTCCGTTTGAATTTAATAAGCGTATTTCGTCAAAAATAAGTGTACTGCCTGCTGGCGCTGCTGCTTCAATACTTCTTAATTCGTTACGTAAAAATCGTGTTCTGCTCTTTGTTTTAGAAGTGGTACCATCAGGCTTAATTAGGGTCATGCTAAAATTAACAACTTGCCAATTAGCGCTTAAAGATTCTAAGCAATGCGCCTTAGCAAATTCTGTTTTTTGACCTGCCACATCTTTTAATACTATTTCTGGTGCTTGTCCTTTTCTGGCAAACATTGATTTGCTGTCGAGAATATCTCCATTTGAGCGCATCTCAACCGTAAACCTACCTTCCACCTCTGGAGTAATTATTAGCTCACCATTCTTGTTTTTTATTTGTGCTCCAATGGAAGTAAAACTTAAGTCTCTGATGTTTTCTAAACCATTTAAATCAACGGTAAGTGAGAGAGGTTCGCCCAAATAAGCTGCAATTTCTTGCTCGTTTTCTAAAAAGCGCAATGAAGGTTTAATTACCCTAAAACTTCTTCTGATGTAATCATTGCCAATATTTGCCTCTAACTCATACTGACCAACTTTTGTGGGTGTCCAATTTATTTTATAGTGCAACCCTTTGTAGTTTGGCGTCATGCTTACCTGGTTTATCTTAACCGTTGGAGCAATTGAATCTCTAGAGAAAAAATCAAAAGTTATATCCTCACCAACATAATACACATCCTTAAATCCTTGTAAAAAGCTGGTATCGCTTGATGCAATTACCTTAAAAGAACTTTTCCCCTCATCTAATTGCTGCCCCAAATAGGCAAGTGTTTGGCTTAATACAACCGTTTCCATGTGGCATAAAATGGAGCCTATTGCGCCATCTGGTGTCTCAAAAAAGAATTTGTTGCGAATTGGATTTTGCATGGTAAGTGTGTTCATATCCAAGCCTAAATCTAAAGACAAACCGCCCCTAAAAACGGCTGGAAATCCTAATACAAATTCACTTAAACTAACATGGAGATTTTGACATTCTTTATCTGTAAAAAGGTATTTTTTTGCAAATCTCTTCTCTTTTAACTTTTCTCCCTTTAAATCTGTTTCTTTCACAAATGCTGCATAATTGAGATTTAAACCATGAATAATTTCATAAGTAGCAAGTGCTCTTTTTTTCATGTTTAGTTCATCTTGCAAATTGGTTTCAAAGCGATTTAATTTATCAAGATAGCGCTTATTTAGCTCGGTTTGGGCGTTTGATAAAGGATTAAAATGGCGAATAAAATCACCTGAGGTGGAGAAGAAAAAAAACACAATAAAAATCAAGTACAAGAAAGTTAGCTTCTTGAAGTTAAGTGCTTTTGATTTACTAATCCGAATGGTATTGGACATATTTATTTGTCGCTAGCTAAAAATTCTTTGTATTTGGCGTTTATTTTAAGCATGTGCTGATTGTATTCACCTAATTGCTGGTTAAACTCATTAACCTTACCATGCATTTCTTTGCTAGCTTCAGCATTTGAAGACATTTCTGTTTTAATAGCTCCAAGCGATTCATTTAAACCCTTAATTTGAGTGCTTAAATCGCCAAGTGTGCTGCTAAATTGTTTCATAGCATCTTGGTATGAACTTAAATTTGCTGCTTCGCCGCCATTTTCATTTGTTAATTGAGGGAAAACATTTTCCCATTGATATTCTTTATCTGTAGTGCTGCGTTCAAATGCAGATACGAAAAACACCAAAGCCTCAATTGATAAACCTGTAATAAATAATTCGTTGGCATAATCCCAACCAACAAATTTAAACATTGAACCTACCAATACCACAGATGCGCCAAATCCATAAAAGAATGTGGTAACATCTAATTTACCTTTTTGTTTACTTGCCATACTATTGTTGTTTACGCTTAATTATGTATTCGTTAAATTCGTTCCACGATTTTAGTTGTTGTTTTAGAGCTTTTGCGGTACTAATCTTTACCGCTATGATTAATACAATTACAAATACCACTAAAGCCAAAGTATAATATAGTAATTGTTGTTTTAGTTGTGCATCTAAAGATGCCTTTACACCTTCAACAGTTTTGTTTTGTTCCTCAAATTTTTTCGAAAACTCATCTAGAGCCAAATTAACTGCGCGTTCATTTTGAGCCTGAGTTTGCAAATTGTTTTGAAGTTGTTCTTGCAGGTTTTGGTTTACGCTTAACTGCTCATCCAAAGATTTGGATACAGCTTTTAAACGCCCTTCCATATTCCTCACCCTTACGTCTAACTTATTTGTGAGTGAGCGGGTTGCTCTAATAGTTTGCTCCAGGTTGTTCACCTCTTCAATAGTTGGGTTTTTTATATTTGTTTGACCCAATACAACAAATGGTAACCAAGCTAGTGCGAAAAGTATTTTTATTTTCATATTTTCTTAGATGTTTACAAACCTATTATTTAAATTCGAAAAAAAAAATTATTCACTTAAAACCAAAATTTTACTGGATATAGGCAAATAATTAAGTAAAACAAAGAGTACCAAGTAAGTAATGTTAGCCTACTTCCTTCGCCCAATTAGCTCTATCTGCCGGGCTAAATTGCCAAGGTGCTTGGTTGTTTTCTATGTTGCTAAACATACTGTTAATAGATGCAGGGGCCGCACTTTCTTCCATTACCTTGTACCTACGCATTTCCACTATTATTTCCATTGGATTGATGTTGATTGGGCAAGCTTCCACACAAGCATTACAAGTGTTGCAAGCCCATAATTCTGCTTCGCTGATATAGCTGTGTAAGTTTTTATTATCATCAACAAAAGTACCGTTATTGGCATCTATATTTTTCCCAACTTCCTCCAATCGGTCGCGGGTATCCATCATAATTTTTCTTGGAGAAAGCAGTTTGCCTGTTTGGTTTTGAGGGCAACTGCTGGTGCACCTTCCGCATTCGGTGCAGGTATAAGCCTCCATGAGGTTTTTCCATGTAAGATCTGTTACATCTTTTACACCAAAGCTAGTTGGGGGTTGATAGCCCTCTGGAACAACTGCGCTAGGATCGAGCATTAATTTTACCTCTTGTGTTACAGAAGGCATATTGTTTAATTCACCTTTGGCTTTTAGGTTAGAATACCAAGTATTTGGGAAGGCAAGAATTACGTGAAAATGCTTGCTAAAAGGCAGGTAATTCATGAATAAAAAGATACCAATGATATGGAACCACCAAGCTATTCTTTCAACAAAAATGAGTGAAGCATCGCTTAGGTTCAAACCGTTAAAAATGGGTACAATTAACCAAGAGCTAATAGGGAAGGAGCCCGCTTTGATATAATGGTCTGCTCCGTGCGATTGTAGTATTTGATCTGCCGCATTCATTTTTAAAAGAGCAGCCATCAATATAATTTCAATAAAAAGAATGGTAGCCGC
>JBILJL010000115.1:0-7218 GCA_044377255.1 Bacteroidia bacterium | reverse complement strand
GGCATGGCAAATGGTGTTCAAATGTTAGGCACAACAACAAAAAAATGTAAAATAATACAAGAAGGCATTAATGTGTTTCGTGTTACACTTATTCAAGGTTTGAACCGACAAATTAGAAGAATGTGCGAGCATTTTGGATATGATGTTACCAAACTTGAAAGAGTTCGGATAATGAATATTAGCTTAAAGGGAATTCCGCTCGGTGATTGGCGAGATTTAGATGAAAAAGAAATGGAAATCATTTATAGCATGATTGAGGATTCTACTTCTGTACCAACTAAGAAATCAAAGCCTAAAACTGCTGTAAAAAAGACCAGCGAAAAAAGACCTACTAGCCCTGTAAAAAAAGCAACACCCTATAAACACCAAAAACCAAAATTTGGGAACTCCAATAACAGAAAAGCTGCCCCCAAACGTGGAAGTCGTCGGAAATAAATTATTTACTAGATTAAATTAACCCAAACAAGATTCCCCTGATAGTTATACAGTAATGTTTAACCACCGAACCTATTTTATTTAAAGGATTTTTGGCGTTGCACAAACCAATAACATGGTACATAGTACATAACCGAAAAAATATTTCAAAAGTCCCTTGAATATTTGCGGGTTCAATGGCAATTCTTTTGGTTGCTATTTTATATTTGCCTCAGGGCTTACTTCATTCTCACCAAAGTTGCGCCCCCACCATACTTTAAAATATCTGCATCTTCAAAATTAAGAACCACTTCAGGATGTTTGCTTAAATAGGTTCGAATTTTATTTTTTAAATAGGCATTTCCAACCCCGTGAATAAAAATAATTTCCTTCATGTGGTGCACAAAGGCTGCCTCCAATACTTGATTAAATATATCCATTTGAAATGCAGTAATATCCTCCGCAGTGCCATAACCATTGGACTTTAAAGCATCATAATGTAAATCAATTATCTGGGAAGGTTGTTTCTTTAAATCAATTGGTGCTAGAACAAATTTCTCATTGAAATCCTTGTCCTTTAACGCCTGCAAATTTAACTTTTCTAAAGGCTCATCTAACTTAAAAACATAAGCTTGTTTATCTAAAAAGAAACAATGCTTAAAATAGTTATGAAAGGTTTTTGACTGAAAACTCAAATTAGTACTCAAGCTGCCAAAAGGCTTTACAGTAGTGGTCTCAAATGGCATCAAAACAAAGTGGTAAGCTGGCCATTTATCAAAATGATCCATTCTTGCCCGACCAATTATTTTGGTTTCATCCCTATCTAACTTTAAATCATTTTTTAGGTGAAATACCCCTTGGTCTTTTTGGTAAACCAATAGGTTCAAAAATTCGCTATAATTATTGTGAATATGAATGCTTAATTCTGTTTCACCTATTCTTTCATAGGCCAAAAAAATACCCAAGGGGAAACTATTGGCAGCTCTTAATGGCTTTAAAACAGATGAATTATCATTGTTACCCGATTTCTCATCAAACTTAACTTTTACTACCTCAGAAACGAGTACAGGAATTTCAAAATCGCTATCAACTGTAACCCCTATTTGATTTTTACTTTTGATGGAGGTAACAATCCCTTCTAAATTTTCATTTAAAAATCTAACTTTATCTCCAAGATTGATCATGGATTAAACGTTAAATTTAAAATGCATCACATCGCCATCTAAAACTAAATACTCCTTACCTTCCATGCTTAATTTTCCAGCTTCTCTGCATGCTGCCTCGCTTCCATGCTTTAAATAATCCTCATAATGGATAACCTCAGCTTTAATAAATCCCCTTTCAAAATCAGTATGAATTACACCTGCTGCTTGCGGTGCTTTAAAGCCTTTATGGATGGTCCAGGCTCTAACTTCTTGAACACCCGCAGTAAAATAGGTAATCAAATTTAATAATTGGTAAGCACCATGAATCAACTTTGCAACTCCAGATTCTTCCAATCCAAGGTCGCTTAGAAAAGCCTGGCGGTCGTCGAAACTTTCTAGTCCGGCAATATCAGCTTCAATGGCAGCACTAATAACAAGCACTTCCGACTTCTCATTCTTTACAGCCTCTTTTACTTTATCAACGTATGCATTTCCCTTTACTACACTTGCTTCATCTACATTGCATACATATAGCACTGGCTTAAGCGTTAATAAGCACAAATCAGCAACCTGCTCCAGTTCGTCTTCAGTAAATGTAAGCGTTCTAGCGTTCAGGCCATTTTCTAAGTGATCTTTAAATTTGATCAGTGCAGCTTCCGTTTTAACCGCGGTTTTATCACCAGTTTTTGCAGCCCTACTCGTTTTTGCTAATTTCTTTTCTATTGAATCAATATCTTTCAATTGTAATTCAGTATCAATTACATCTTTGTCTCTCAACGGATTTACATTGCCATCAACATGGATAATGTTGTCGTCTTCAAAACACCTTAACACATGAATAATAGCATCTGTTTCGCGAATATTACCCAAAAATTGATTGCCTAATCCTTCTCCCTTACTTGCCCCTTTAACCAAACCAGCGATATCTACAATCTCAATTGTGGTAGGCACTAACCTATTAGGCTTTACAAATTCAGCCAATTTGTTTAATCGAATATCTGGTACTGTAATAACGCCAACATTTGGTTCAATGGTACAAAATGGAAAATTAGCAGCTTGGGCCTTTGCATTGCTCAAACAATTAAATAACGTTGATTTTCCTACATTGGGCAAGCCCACGATTCCACATTGTAATGCCATATTCTATTGCTATATTTTAAAACTCAGATTGATTCTTTGTGAAAATTATTTTTATGATTTGATAAATTGCTTCATGTCTGAAATGATTTTTTCGGCCAAACTATTTGCAGTATTTTCACTCTTACTTTCTGCATAAATCCTAATAATTGGTTCAGTATTCGACTTGCGCAAATGAACCCATTCATTGTCAAACTCAATCTTCAATCCGTCTACCTCGTTAATTGGTTGTTTGTTATATTTATCTTTTACTTGTTTAACTAACAAGTCTATATTGATTTCTGGCGTTAACTCAATCTTTTTCTTAGCTATTGTATAATCTGGGTAACTAGCTCTTAACATAGAGCAAATTTTGCCATACTTAGCCAAATGAGATAAGAACAAAGCTATCCCAACCATAGCATCTCTGCCATAATGCAATTCTGGAAAAATAATACCGCCATTGCCTTCACCACCTATAACAGCTTTATTATCTTTCATCATCTTTACCACATTCACTTCTCCAACTGCACTTGCCTCATAGCTGCCTCCATTCTTTTCAGTTATATCGCGCAGTGCCCTTGTAGAAGATAAATTAGAAACTGTGTTTTTTAGGTATCCCAATCTTTC
The DNA here is from genome assembly GCA_044377255.1 of Bacteroidia bacterium. Classification (GTDB taxonomy): domain Bacteria; phylum Bacteroidota; class Bacteroidia; order UKL13-3; family UKL13-3; genus B1. Next base: position 3,913 of record JBILJL010000115.1, on the reverse strand, counting down.
TAATTTCTCGTCACTACTATTTTTTAATACATAATCTGCAATTGATACCAAAGTATATTCTTCACCAAACATACTGCCATCTTCACTTACAAGTGCCAAACGATCCACATCCGGATCAACCACTATGCCTAAATCTGCTTTATTTCTTTTTACCTCACCAGAAATAGCCGTTAAATTCTCTGGCAATGGCTCTGGGTTGTGAGGAAATTTACCATCTGGAGTACAATACAATTCAATTACATCATCCACGCCTAATGCTTTAAGCAATTGAGGAACAGCGATACCTCCAGTAGAATTTACTGCATCAATTACCACCTTAAATTTCTTGGCCTTGATAGCTTCAACATCTACCAAATCAATAGCCAAAATAGCATCAATGTGCTTTTTGATATAAGTGGCATCTTCAGTTCTTTTACCCAATTTATCTACATCGGCAAAATCTATTTTATCACTATCTGCAAGTGATAATATTTCCTTACCAATTTCATCAGAAATGAATTCACCCTTACCATTCAATAGTTTTAAAGCATTCCATTGTTTTGGATTGTGACTGGCAGTTAAGATAATACCGCCACTAGCACCTTCCATTACTACGGCCATTTCAACAGTTGGGGTGGTACTTAAACCCAAATCAATTACATCAATGCCCAAGCCCATTAAGGTTCCACAAACCAACGAATTCACCATTTCTCCTGAAATGCGCGCATCTCTGCCAACCACAATTTTGCAAGTAGGCTGGTTTTGTTTGATTAAAAATCCGAATGCGGCAGTATATTTTACAATGTCTGTTGGGGTTAATGCATCTCCTGCCTTTCCTCCAATCGTGCCTCTGATACCTGAAATAGATTTAATTAGGGTCAAAATGAATATTTTTAAGGCCGCAAAAATAAGCTTCCCAGAGCGTATTCATAGCCTAACTTATCAATTATAACCTAAAAATCTCATTATTAACGCTTTTAAAAACGATTTTACAATTTTATCTACACCTCTTCCTATTTAATGATTACCTAAAAATCGTAATTTCTAGTATTCATATTAAGCCTAATACCAATAGAAATATAGCTGGTGTTCAATTCAAATTGAGGCAAAGGAGACAAGGTTCTTCTGTAACCAAACTTTAAATCTACAAAAAGGTTGTGCTTGGGCATGTAGCTTAACATTAAATCTCCAATTAGTAACTTAGTTTCCACTCCTTGTCCTACAAAATTACCATAATCGTTTACCCTAGAATTATAACCCAAACGAATATCCTTGCCCCAATTGCTATTATTGGTATCATTTCCGTACAAAGCATAAATAATTTTAGCACTAATATTTAATCTATTTATAGGCTGAAACCTAACAATACCAATCATCTCATAAAAATTTGAGCCCAATGGATGCGCCATAAACTGACCAAAATTGCTGAAATTTTGAGCTGGATTAAAACTCGTATAATTATAAGGTCTCGAATAGTTAAATTCACCTTGTAAATCTAAATTATTTACACCTGCAACATCCACATATTTCAATCCAGTTTGTATGGCATACTTATTTCCCCACCAGCCATTTCTTGCTAGTAATTCTTTTAACACAAACTCCGAAATAACAAATTGCCCATACCAAGAAAAATGCTTCAAAAAATTGTATTTATAATTCACACCAATAATTGCTTTATCTGTACTGTTTAAGCCATTCTCAACAGATTTATAAAAAACAATCGGATTCAAATAATTTGGGTCGAACCCAGTATTGGTATACCCACTATCTCTTTTAAATAAAATGGTCTCAAACAACCCTATGTTGAAGTTCTTTCCTAAGTTCAAACTTAAATGATGGGTGGCCATGTAATGCCTTGGTTGAACAGCATATCCACCTGCTATTCCATCCCTTAACTCTGTCCAAATATTGGTATAATTCATTTTCCAAATCCTCGTATTCAACCTCAATGTTAAATACTCCGGATGCATGTCCCCAATTATAAACGTTCGGTAACCATCACCCATAAAGTTTTTAGTATGGCCAAATTGTAAATCCATGTATTTATTGAGCGATCCAGTTACATAAGCATTTGATAAAAAGTAATTAAAGGTTTTACCATTATCCGACTTTACAAAATTAGCATACATCAAAGTGCCATCTCTGGTGTAATAATCTCCAACCCAACTATTAGGTGTTAAAATTTCATCACTTACTTGGGTATAAAACCCAATGTTTTTACCCACATTTCCCCTAATCTCAATACCTCTGTTATTTAATAAAGCATTCGTGCCATTCCACTTATCGGTGCTCATTTGATAGGTAAATACAGGGTTCACCACTAAATTAAAATCTTTAATTTGAACACTATACAAAGCAGCTTTCTTTGTATAAAATTGCTTTAAAAATGCCTTCTTAGATTTACTTTCTTCATTATTGCTCCATTCAAAATTGTCAGATATAAGGTAGTTCATGTTAAAGTAATCTTGGCTAGATAAACCAACCTTATTCACAGGAAAACTATCTATGTAATTTGCTATAGCCATACGCCTGTAGCTCTTGCTACCACTGTGAAAATAATCGTTTGCTATTTCACCAGATTTAATCTCTAATCTATCCAAAATTTGTTGGGTCAAACCTCCAGTTGGGATATAAGTATGTTGTGCTTGGGTTTCGGTTCGAACCAAAAACAAAATGAAAAATAAAACAACTATTCTTACATGAATATTCATATGATTGTTTTTGGAATGGATGTTAAAATTCATGCTGCAAAAATGCATTAATTAATGGTTTACAACAATTTATTCTGGGTCGGTTCCCAGTTCATGAAAATCTGTTAAAGGTGGTTCACCCAATGAATATAAAATTTTCATGATTTCCTTTTGCTTGGCAGGCTTACTTAACTTTTCATAAGAGGATGCTAAATTTCTCAATATTCTTTTTACGATATCTAAATTACTGCAAGGCTTCAGAAAATCTTGTCTTGCTTCTATTTGAATTTGCTGAAGGAATTGCTCTAAATTTGATTTGGTAAAAATGGCTCCCCCATTAAAAGCATTGATGTAAAAAATAACTTCACCGTTCTTATTTGCCATTTCCTCAATATCATTGAACCGCATTGCTACATTACTTTTACCAAACTCTTCCAAATAGGCCAAAACAAAATGCTGCGGCAAATTAACACCGTAAATTGGGATGTTTAATTTTTGTGCTATTAAAAGGTAAATGGTTGCCAATAGAATTGGGTTGCCCTTTTTGCTTTCTAAAACTTGATTGATAAAAGAGTTTGCTGGATCATGGTAATTATCTAAATTACCTTTAAAACCATGTACTTGGTAAAATATATAATTGATAATTCTAACCTTTTCATACGGACTCAATTCATAATTCATTTCTAACCACACATCCAACCTCAGCTTCTCAATGATATTAATTAACTGTTGTTTTTGGTATTCGGGAAACCTGTATTTGCATACCAAATAAACGCCGTGCAATAAATCTTGCTCTTCTGATTTCTCCCATTCAACAAACTCAGAAAACAACTTATTAAATTGCAATTGATGAATGATATTCTCCAATCTTTGCTGGTGGATAAGGTCTTTCAACTCGCCCCATTCTTCCTCCAAAAATGGAATAACTCCAGTGCCGTATGAGAGTAGCTTTTCCTCAATGTGGCTAAAAACCTCCGGATCATCGTCATCCAAAAGTGCTACCAACGACCTTAATTCAGCCTCATTCATGGTTATATCTCTGTTGGTATGGCATTTCCAAATTTAACAAATTGATGCGCATGAATACAAATTAACGCCCTATTTTTTTTTAGCTATTGGCTTTTTAACAACTCCTTTTTTGAAGGCTAATTTCTTAGGTTCTTCGGGAGTTACTACTACTTTGCGTTTTGCAGCTATCTTTTTAACTGGAGCCTTTTTGGCTGCTACTTTTTTGCTTGCAGGTT
>JBILJL010000114.1:0-7220 GCA_044377255.1 Bacteroidia bacterium | reverse complement strand
ATGGAATGGAGTTTTGGAATTAAGCTTTAATTATTTATTTCCGTATCCTGCAAATTCAATGGTTTGAACCGAAATAAATTTGGTTTCCTTATTTTTCATTTGGAGCTTGTACGTTTTATCAGCCCCTTTAACGCCCTCTTTGTTAAATGCTTCAAAAGTTATTGTTTGCATGCCTGTATCAAGAGGCATTCTGGTATAGTTAATAGAGTAAGGCAATAATTGCCAATTGCGAGTATCAGCTTGTTCAGAAATAACATTGTACAACATAGAAGCTGCGGCTAAACCTTGTTGGTCTTTATTTTGTTGGGCTTTGTAAGTGGCTAAATTTTTCAAGGCTACCCTGCTTAATCCAATTGCCAACTCTCTACCCATTCTATCCTCTAGGCTTTTAAAGGCAATGGCATTAATATCTTCGGCCAACTCTAACTCATAATTGTAATTATTTACAAGCAACTGCGCCCTCTGGTAATACGGCAATCTAGCAACGTATTTAGGCAAAGCAAGCTTAAAATACTTCATATCTAAAAAGTCTTTTCTTTGTCCATCATTTTCAACTCTAAAAGGAATAGCAATGCCTAACTCTGGGTTTATAAATTGGACCCAGCCATTGTTATAAGGAATAATCATAATAGAAATGGTTAATTGGTCTTTAATTGGTCCCATCCCATTATTCCATAAGAAAACAACATTAGATTTATTGCTAACAATATCATCGGATTTGAGGAAAAATTCGGTTTCAAATTTTCTTACCTCCTCATAAAAACCAACTAATCTTGCTGTTCTTATTAAATCCTTTTTCAGTTGTGTAGGAATGCCTGTTCCAAAATTCTCGCGGTAATCTGATTTATATATTTCATAGGCATTTTTATACGCAATGAATGCGTCATTGTATTCGCCCTTTGAATCGTATATAAGACCTATAAAATTATGTGCAAATGCATCACGTTTGTACTTGTTTTTGTTTTGATACTTATCAGTGATTTTCTGCATTTTCTCCAACATCCGCTTTCCCTCAACTAAAGCTTCATCTGATTGGCCTTGGCCTAAATAATTAAGCGCACCATAATAATGAAGGAGGATTTGTTCAAAATTTTCGCCTCCATAGGTGCTCATTTTGGCATTTACAAGCATGGTTAATACAGCATCGCCCACAGATTTATTATAATCTTCTATGAAAAAATCTGCTTTACTAAAATAAATATTGCTGTTTGCATAATCACCTTGCATCCACAAAACAGTTCCTTTATTGAGGTAAAATAGGAGTTTATTCCTTGCAGGTTTTTCCCATTTGGTGTCGTCTTCAAGCAAATTGTTGGCAGCTTTAAAATTGCTGGTATATACTGCATTCATTAGGTCTTCACTGCGCTGGTAATAGGTTGCACAAGAAGGTAAAACGAAAACAAGAAATAAAAAAACGGCATAGTATAGTATGCCGTTTTTTGACTTAATAATTTTCAATGATATTAGTTTTTAATAAACTTTTTGATTTCTTTTTCGCCAATCCAAACCTTTTCATTTGTTTCGAGGTTAGTAAGCTCAAGATTAACTTGATACTTAACTGTTTTTTGGTTTTTGTATTGGTCAACAATACTCATAATTACGCCATTTAGCATAAAATCTGCACCTTTTTCCTTACCCCATTTTTTGCGTGTTTCTTCGCTAGAAAATGTTTGTTGGTCGTTGCGCTCATCTCTCACTTCGTTTCTTTCTTCGCCACTTTGAACCACACTAACTGTACCCGAATTGATAAAAGACTTTTCCATGTTTTTGATAAAAGTACCTGCATCAATGTGTTCTGAAGTTTTGTTTTTGATTTGACCAACAATAACAGTAGGTTTTTTGCTGTTTTTCATTTCAAAATTGGTTCTCCATGGCCTGTCTAGAACATCTTTAATCATTTCGTCGGCCACTAATTTTGAATCTGTATCGTTCCATCTGCCGCTAATATCTGTTACGGTGTTTGGATCCATGCGTTCAACCTTACGAGAAGGACCACAATTACTAAATATTAATAAAGAGGCAATCCCTGAAGCTAAAAGTACTTTTTTCATTTTTTTATGTTTTATAGATTTATTTTTACAAATTACGTTCCAAAATAAAATAATCTGAAATGACCGTTTCAAAAATAGTAAAAAATGGCAAATACTTTTTTATAATGTTAGTTAATATCTATTTATCAGGCTGTAAAACTTATGAAACTTTTACCATAAGCAAAATTGGAAGTGACCAAGTTTTGAATGGAAGTGTCCAAAAAGAAATACTTTTGGATCAAAAAAAATTCCCTTGGTTCAATTACCAATACAACAGTTACAAGCCAGACAGTGCCCAAATAGCTTTATTAGAGCGTGAATCAAAAAATGTTTTTGTATTGGTATTTGCAGGTTCTTGGTGCAGCGATACCCAACTAGAATTGCCACGTTTCTATAAAATCATGGATTTATGTGGGGTTTCTAAAAACCAATATGATGTAGTCATGTTGGATCAGACCAAAAAATGCAGGTATATAAACGTGGATGCCATGCAAATAAAGAATGTGCCTACTTTTATTTTTTACAGAGAGGGTAAAGAAATTGGCAGAATTGTAGAAAAGCCTAGCAATACTTTAGAATCAGATATTTATAATTTATATCGGCCCAATTAAAATTATCGCTTATCAAATTTATTTGCCGTTTATGCATTTCAAATAACATTCCTTTGAATCAAATTTGGCAGAATAGCTATTTTTTATACCTTGCACCTAATGATTAAGAAACTATTTTTTGGCCTTTTAGCCACGCTTTTATTAATACCTGCCTATGCGAATGATAGCACAAAGGTAGCTTTAAAAACATTTTCTCCAGATACCCAACATCCTGTATTGTACCAGTTAATTGGACAAATATTGAATACCTATCATTACAGGAAATTGGCTATTGATGATAAATTGTCATCTACTTTGTTTGATAATTACCTTGAAAATTTAGACCCAGCTAGGGTTTACTTTTTAAAACAAGACATTGATAAAATGGAAGCTTACCGTTATCAATTAGATGATGATTTGATGAAAGGTAATGTAGATAAAGCTTTTGAAATATATAACCTTTATCAAACACGTTTGTATGATCGCATTCAATATACTTTTAACTTATTGAACCAAGAGTTTGATTTTAATAAAAACGATTCTTTTGAATTAGACCGAGAAAAAGCACCTTGGGTTAAATCGCAAAAAGAATATGATGCCTTGTGGTTGCGCAAAACCAAAAGTGAAGCATTGCAACTAAAATCAGATGGCAAAGAATTTAAAACTTACAGTGAAGTGCTTAGAAAACGCTATTACAATTTGTTGAAGCAATTGGCAAAAACAAAGAACGAAGATGTGTTCTCTTACTTTGCTAATTCATTAACCGAAATTGCCGATCCACATACCAATTATTTTTCGCCTAGAGCTGCCGAAGATTTTGCCACGAGTATGAGCTTGAGTTTGGAGGGCATTGGCGCAACACTCACCACAGAAAACGAATACACCAAAATTAGAGAAGTGGTAAAAGGTGGTCCAGCAGACAAGAGTAAGAAAATTTTTGCGAATGATAAAATTGCTGCTGTAGGCCAAGGTAAAGATGGTGAAATGGTAAGTATATTAGATTGGCGTTTGGATGATGTAGTTAGTTTAATTAGGGGTAAAAAAGGCAGTATTGTAAGGCTTGAAGTAATTTCAACTGATGCAGTTAATAACAAATCAAAAATTATTGAAATAGTAAGAGATAAAATTGTTTTGGAAGACCAAGGAGCCAAAAGCAGTGTAAAAATTGTTGAACGTGATGGTAAAAGAACCAAAGTTGGCGTAATTGTATTACCCACATTTTATCTTGATGTTGCAGCTTTACAAAGAGGAGATAAAAACTACAAAAGCACCACCAGAGATGTAAAGAAATTAATCAACGAACTTAAAAAAGATACTATCAGCGCTTTAGTTGTGGACCTTAGAAACAATGGTGGAGGTAGCTTACAAGAAGCAGTAGAATTAACAGGATTATTTATTAAGAAAGGTCCGATTGTAGCGGTAAAAGATCATTTTGGCATTACCAAAGCAGAGGAAGATGAAGATGAAACCATTACTTGGGATGGGCCAATGACGGTGCTTGTGAATAGATTTAGCGCGTCGGCTTCGGAGATATTTGCGGCAGCTGTTCAAGATTATGAAAGAGGTTTGGTTATTGGAGAAACAACTTATGGCAAAGGAACCGTTCAAAATTTATTCGACTTGAATAGCTTTGTAAATATTGATGGCAAAAAATTGGGTCAGGTTAAATTAACCATTGCTAAATTCTATCGCATTTCTGGAGGAAGTACTCAGTTTAAGGGGGTTATTCCTGATATTGAGTTTCCTAGTATATACTCTGATAAAGAGTTTGGTGAAGCTGCAAGTGAATTTGCCTTACCTTATGATGAAATACCTGCGCAGAGTTTTAATAAATTAAACCTTACTAAAACTAACTTAGCCGAATTGAAAGAAAAGCATAACCAAAGAATGTTTAATTCTATTAGCTATAAATTCCTAAATGAAGACATCCAATCGATGAAGGATATGAAGGAGAAGAAGTATATAACTTTGAATGAAGCTAAGTATAAAACGGAACTTGAAATTGGTGAAAAGAAAAAGAAAGACCGCGAGGCTCAAAAAGCCAAATTGAAGGAAACCAACCCTGATGATAGTAACTTAATCTTAGATGAATCTATCCAGATATTATTAGATAACCTTTAATATTCTTTTCCTATTTCTGCAAACCTTGTCCTGCTGGCTCTGGAACATGCTTTTGCGGCCAAGGTTGATCCTTTTTGGGTTGCTCTTCAATAACAACCTTAGCATAACCTTTACCTTGGGTCATGCCTAGGTGTTTGGCAGCCCTGTATGAAAGATCTATGATGTATTTTTTAGAATAGGGGCCTCTATCGTTAATGGTTACAATGACCCATTTACCTGTTTTCTTATTGGTTACTTTAACCCTTGTGCCTAATGGCAAGGTAAGATGTGCTGCAGTTAGTTTTTTCTTACTGTATTTTTCACCGCTAGCAGTTCTTCTTCCATGTAAACTATTGGCATAATAACTGGCCTTTCCTTCTTGGTAAAAAAAGGTTGGAATATTGGAGGCGGTATCCATTGGAATATTGGATTGCGCATGCAAATTGGCCACAAAAAGAATGGTCAGTAAAAAGTAAATAAGTGAAATCTTTTTTTGCATTACCTTAGCAAAGATAAGCAATTCTTTTTTTTGAGGCTATATTATGCAAATTTCAACTCCATTAAAACCTCTAGCAGAGCGCGTTAGACCACAATCTGTGGATGATATGATTGGTCAGCAACATTTATTGGCACCTGGTGCGCCAATATACCAAGCCATACAAAGCAAAAACATTCCTTCTATGATTTTTTGGGGACCACCAGGTGTTGGCAAAACCACATTAGCAAGAATTATTGGCAATGAATTGGGATTAAATTTTTATTATTTGAGTGCTATACAAGCAGGTGTTGCAGAGGTGAGAAAAGTTATTGAGGAAGCAAAGAAAATTGGTAAGGTATTATTGTTTTTAGATGAAATTCATCGATTCAATAAAAGTCAGCAAGATGCATTATTGGGTGCAGTAGAAAATGGCACTATTGTATTAATTGGAGCCACCACAGAAAACCCAAGCTTTGAGGTAAACAATGCACTTTTGAGCAGATCGCAAGTATATGTTTTGAATGAATTGAGTAAGGATGAGTTACTGGAATTAATGGCACAAGCCATAGCCAAAGATGACTATTTGAAACAATTTAACATTCAATTAAAAGAAAGCGAATTACTCATTCAGCACAGTGAAGGTGATGGCAGAAAATTGCTGAACCTATTGGAATTACTGGTGAGTCAGGCGTCGGATCAAACCGAAATAATTATTACCAATGACTTTGTAGGGAAAATATTGCAAAAGAAAACCACCAAATACGATAAAGGCGGTGAGGAACATTATAATGTAATATCTGCCTTCATCAAATCTATACGAGGCAGTGATCCAAACGCGGCAGTTTATTGGTTGGCGCGCATGTTGAGCGGTGGCGAATCGGTTGAATTTATTGCAAGAAGGATGTTAATTTTATCTAGTGAAGACATTGGCAATGCCAACCCTAATGCATTGCTAATTGCAAGTAATTGTTTTGATGCCGTGCATAAAATTGGCATGCCCGAAAGCAGAATCATTTTATCGCAATGTGCCATTTACTTGGCTACCTCTGTTAAAAGCAATGCCTCCTATTTAGCCATCAACGAGGCCATGGAAGTAGTGAATAAAACGGGTAATCTTGCTATACCATTGCATTTGCGCAATGCGCCAACCAAGCTGATGAAGGAGTTAAATTATGGCAAAGATTATGCTTATGCGCATGTGTATGAAAATAATTTTGTAGAGTTAGAGTTTATGCCTGATAATTTAATAGGCAGAAAATTTTATGAGCCTGGCAATAATGCAAGAGAGTTGGAGCAGCGCAATTTTTTAAAGGCGAGGTGGAAGGGTAAGTATGGGTATTAGGGAAGATTTGGAGATGGCCCTTCGGCAGGCTCAGGATGACGCGGTGGTCCTAACCTAAGGATGGTCGAGGTGGTTGTGAGGTATCCCCAACCTGAAGGTTGGGGTTGGAGGCACTTCGGCAGGCTCAGTGTGACGGGGACTTTTGGAGTTCTTGGATGAGTGGGGTTTCAAGGGGGGATTTTAAGGCAACTACAGAGTCGATGATGTTATTGGGGATGGTGGTGGAGAGTACGTATTGTTGAATTTTCCAGTTTTGATTTTGTTTTATTAGGACTCCAGAGCCACGGCATATTTTCATTTGGGTATTTAGCAGTTCATCGAACCAAGCCAAATTGCCATCTTCACTTAAATAGACATTTCGTTGAAGGGTTATAAAATTCCAGGTCCGTTTTTTATCAAAAAAGGGTTTTGCCCAAACCATAAATTCACTTTTATTCCAACGCTCAGTGGCATCGGTGCCAATAAAAATTGCATCATCTGCATAAAGGGAAAAGTACCTTTCGTAATCTGAATTGGTAGCAGCTACGTTAAAAGAATCTAATATGGCTGCAATGATTGCCTTTTGGTTATCTTGTGCTTTGTTGTTTACTGTTTTGTTTGAACCGTTGCCACATGCAAAAAGAAAAGGCAAGCAAGCAACAACAAATTGAATAGACTTTATTTTCATGGTATTTAAATGA
>JBILJL010000113.1:0-7239 GCA_044377255.1 Bacteroidia bacterium | reverse complement strand
AAAACCTTAATGATGCTAGCAAAAATTTAGGTACTGCCAATGAATTAAGTGCAAACAATGGTACAGTGTTGGCAAATATGGGCGCATTATATAAGGCTAAAGGAGATTTAGTTAATGCACGCAGCTACTATGAGCAAGCTGCTAAAAATGGTGCAAATACTTATTATAATTTAGGTGTTTACGACGTAAAATCTGGAAACTATGCCTCAGCGGTGAGTAATTTTGGAAAAAGCGGTAAATCTGATTTTAATTCAGCTTTAGCGCAATTATTGAATGGTGATGCAAATGGTGCAAAAACTACCATCGATAATATCAATCCTGATGAATTAACTTGGGAACACTATTATTTACGTGCCATTTGCGGTGCAAGAATGAATAACCAAGATGTTTGTACAACTAATTTGGCTCAAGCGGTAGCAAAAAATGCTGAAGTTAGAACCATGGCCAAAGATGATATAGAATTTGTTAAGTTCTTCAATAATCCGTTATTTGGAGCTGCCATCAGATAATTAAAAGTATTTTTTTTAGGAAAACCCGAAGCTAATTAGTTTCGGGTTTTTTTGTTTTTAGAATTACAATAAATTGATTGTAAATGAGTAAATATTTAAAAATTCACAAACCCTTCCACAAGCTGTTGCGCACAAAAAAATCTATAGCTTCCGATTTCACAAAACATGTGTTTGATGGCCTTTTTGAAAAAACATCCTTTCATTCAATGGAGGCGGTAGATGTACTTAATTTCAGTAATTTTCCACAACATTGTGCAAAACCAACTAATTACAATAATACAAGAGTACTTATCTTAGCATCTTCAAAATAGGGTATGGCAGAGGAAATAGTAAATTACGATGAAAGCAGTATACGTTCGTTAGATTGGCGCGAGCATATTAGGCTCAGGCCTGGAATGTATATAGGTAAATTGGGTGATGGTAGCGCCATGGACGATGGGATATACATTTTACTCAAGGAGATTATTGACAACTCCATTGATGAATTTGTAATGGGTAATGGCAGGCAAATAGATATCAAAATTACCGAAAACAAAGCATTTATAAGAGATTATGGCAGGGGAATTCCTCTTGGGAAAGTTATTGAATGTGTATCTCAAATCAATACTGGGGGTAAATATGATTCTTCTGCCTTTAAAAAATCGGTTGGTTTAAATGGAGTTGGAACCAAGGCTGTAAATGCCCTTTCGGCAAATTTTAAAGCCCAATCATTTAGAGATGGTAAAACCAAAATTGCAGAATTTGAAAAAGGACATTTAGCCAAGGAACATAAACTTCAAGATACCATTGAGCCTAATGGCACAGCTATAACATTTATTGCCGATGATACCATTTTTAAGCATTTTAAATATATCAATGAATACATTGATAACATGCTTTGGAATTATGTATACCTAAACGCTGGCCTAACAATTTGGTTCAATGATAAAAAGTTCTTTTCTAAAGATGGCTTGTTGGATTTACTGAAAAGAAAAACCAACGAAGAAGCGCTTCGATATCCAATTATACACTTAAGAGGTGAGGACATTGAGGTAGCAATTACCCACGAAAACCAATATGGTGAGGAATACTATAGTTTCGTGAATGGCCAACATACTACTCAAGGTGGAACGCACTTAAATGCGTTTCGTGAAGCATTTGCTAAAACAGTAAGAGATTTTTATAAAAAAGATTTTGACCTAGCAGACATACGTGCGAGCATCATTGCCGCAGTGAGTATAAGGGTTCAAGAGCCTGTTTTTGAAAGTCAAACCAAAACAAAATTGGGTTCCCAAAACATGGCACCTACCGAATCTCCATCGGTTAAGCAGTTTGTGATGGACTTTCTCAAGAAAAGTTTGGATGATTTTTTACACAAACACCCAGAGGCTGCCGATGCGCTTTTGCGTAGGATCAACCAAAGTGAACGTGAGCGCAAGGAAATGGCTGGTATTAAAAAACTTGCCAATGATAGAGCAAAGAAGGCCAATTTGCACAATAAAAAACTCCGCGATTGTAAGTTGCATTACAACGAAGGAAAAGATGAACGCAGGTTTGAAACAACTTTGTTCATTACCGAAGGTGATTCGGCAAGTGGTTCTATTACTAAAAGTAGAAATGTTGAGTTACAAGCTGTATTTAGTTTGCGTGGAAAGCCATTAAATAGCTATGGGCTAACTAAGAAAATTGTATACGAAAACGAAGAGTTTAACCTGTTACAACACGCACTTAACATTGAAGAAAGCATTGAAGACCTCAGGTATAACAGAATTGTAGTGGCTACAGATGCAGACGTTGATGGCATGCACATTCGTTTACTCTTACTCACCTTCTTCTTACAATTTTTCCCAGATTTGGCTAAGAACGGACATATTTATATTCTTGAAACCCCTTTGTTTAGGGTGAGAAATAAACAAAAAACAATCTATTGTTATTCCGACCAAGAAAGACATGATGCCATCAGGCAATTGGGTGTAAGGCCAGAGATAACAAGGTTTAAAGGTTTAGGTGAAATCTCGCCAGATGAATTTGGTTTGTTCATTGGCGAAGACATGCGTTTGCAGCCTGTGTTGCTTACTCCAGATATGCCAATTCAAAAAATGCTGGAGTATTACATGGGAAAAAATACCATGGATAGACAGGCATTTATTATAGATAACCTAAGAATTGAAAAGGATACTGTAATCAAAGAGGAGGAAGAAGAAGAAGAGCTGGTTTAATCTTTCTTTTCTATTTCAATTCTGTATTCTCCACAATATACATTGAACTTATTTTCTTTTAAAAATCCTATTAAGGTTATTCCAACTTCTTTGGCAATGTCAACCGCTAAACTTGAGGGTGCACCAATAGCTGCCACAATTGGAATTTTAGCCATTGCCGCTTTTTGAAGCAGTTCAAAACTTGCCCTTCCACTTAGCAACAAAACGCTATTATCAAAGTTGTTTTGGCCTGAACCCAAACTTGCGCCAATTAATTTATCGAGCGCATTGTGCCTGCCCACATCTTCTCTGCTATACAATAATTCTCCTTTAAAATTGAACAATGCACAAGCATGTATGCCTCCTGTATAAGTAAAAACCTGTTGTTTGTTTCTGAGTGTTTTTGATAAGGCAAGTAGGGTAGAAGTTGCCAACTTTTCTTCTGTGTTAATGAGCTTGTCGCAATGCTGAAAAACAGCATCAATACTAGATTTGCCGCATACCCCACAACTTGATGTTGTATAAAAATTTCTTTGCAAAGTGGATGAATCAAAATCAATATTTTCATTGAGTTCAACCCGAACTACATTGAACTCATTTTCTTTGGTATTTAAATCGGTACAATATTTTATGCTAGCAATGTCTGATGTATTTTTAATGATTCCTTCCGTAAATAAAAATCCCAAAGCCAATTCAAAATCATTGCCAGGTGTGCGCATGGTAACCGATATGCGTTGCTGTTGTCTATTTGCAATTTCGCCAAAACCAATTCTAATTTCAAGAGGCTCCTCAACTGCCAACAAATCTTCCTTATATTCTTCAATACCATCTGTAATACGAAGCAAACGAATTGCGGAAACAGGCGCTTTCTCCATCTTATTTAACTATGAAGTTCTTTGTTATTTTACCTTTCAAATCTTCGAAAATCAAAACATAGTTTCCATCATTCCAAGAAGAGCTATTCATTTTTAATTCGAGGTCGTTCTTGGTAAACTTGGATTCAAAAACAACATTACCTTTCATGTCAATTACCTTTATAGTTCCTGAGGCATGGTTGGCAGGAAACTCAACAGTAACGTGGCTATCGCTTGGGTTCGGATACAACTTGATGACTCTTGGGTCTTCTTCAATTTTGTTTACCGATGCAGCAATATCTCTATAGCCAAAAACATAATCGCCTTTTTTGAGGTTGTTTATCCAAAATCTTCCTGTTTTATCCATTTTGCTGCCACCTGGTTGAAATGTTAAATCAGTTTCAACTACAAATGGAGATTGTGCATTTGGTCTATAAAGTAAAACCAGGCTATCTTCTGTTCCAATTATCAGTTCATTGTCGAGATGCCCAGAGCTTTTGTTATTAGTTGTTCCATCATAATTGAAAAAGGCAGTGAATTTAGAATTTGGATCCCAAGAGTAACCATTTATATGCCAGTATCTTTCTGAAGATACCCTTATTCCTTTTGGTATTTCTCTTTTTTCTATCCATGGACCTGCA
Organism: Bacteroidia bacterium; assembly: GCA_044377255.1. Lineage (GTDB taxonomy): Bacteria > Bacteroidota > Bacteroidia > UKL13-3 > UKL13-3 > B1. The sequence continues at coordinate 3,058 of JBILJL010000113.1, read as the reverse complement.
AAATGATGTTGAATAATTAAATATGTTGAGTCAGTTATTGGATTAAAGTTTGGTGTTATAGTAAGTAGAACATTTTGTATGCTTTGAACGCTATTTCCTTTAACCCAACCCAAATAAGTTGTGGCCCCCAACATAATACCTGGATTGATTCCAGCCAATACTTCATTTGCTTCATAAATGGCTGCAGGACCAACATACTCTTCTGTAACTGGGTTTCGGGTCAACCTGACTGGATAGATAAATTGAGGTAATTCTGGACTTGTAAAGTATCGCAAGTAAACAAATAAGTTATTTGGAATAATTGTTTTATGTCTCGACATTAATTTAAAATAAGGAACAGATTGTCGCATGTCTCCAAGGTATTCAATCCTTTCTAATTGTAGGTCAATGTGCCCTTTATCATATATATAAGAATTAAAAAAGTCATCAATTTCAGATCCAAATCTATTTTTAAAATGGCTTTGTAAATCAGCACTAGAAGCAGTTTTAAAACGGTACTTCGATAAATATGATTTACAGGTATTAAAAAATGCAGTATCGTTATTTACTTGCATTCTTAAGCTATGCGCCATCAAACTACCTTTAGTATAAACATGCGTACCATAGGTTTGAGCCAATGGCACTCCAGATACGGGTATATAGCCGCCATCTCTCACATGAGCCCAACGAAGCACTTCAAATAGCTCGCTGTTTATTTTGTTGTCATAAGCCACTCGGCCATAAACACACTCTAAAAAAATAGCCTCGCAATAACTCGCCCAACCTTCGTTGAGCCACATATCTCCGGCGGTGCTCGCGGTAACAAAATTCCCAAACCAATGATGCGAAAGCTCATGGGCCATCAAAGTTTCATAAGTGCTAGAGCCATCAATGGCATATAAAGGATAGGAGATATTGCCTGCATGCTCCATAGCACCTGATGTAAAAGGCACACCAACATAGCCAATTCTATCAAATTCATAAGGGCCAAACTTATCTTCAAAACACTGCAAGGCATTGTTTAATTTGGCAAAAGATGCTTTTACATTATTGGTATCTTTAGCTTCAACTGCAAGCGTAATTGGAATATTTCTTTTCATTCCCTGATAAACTTGGTTCACCAATACATATTTACTCACTGCAACGTTGGCAATATAAGTTGGTATTTCCTGCTCCAATCGCCAATGCCAAGTAAGGCCTTTATTAGCAGCAGGAGTAACCGGCGATTGAATGCCATTGCAAACTGCCATGTATCCTGAGTCGGTTGTTATATGAAATTCATAAGTTGCTTTATCAGTAAAATTATCTATGCATGGATACCAACACCTACCAAAATTTACTGGATTACTTGCCATGCCAACTCCCATATTGTAAGCGTAATTTCCACTAAAATAAAAGCCTCCCCAACGAGCATCAAGTGTTGGTGCACCCGCGTATTCAATAGTCATTCTTAAGGTATCACCAATTTTATAGGTTTGACCCAAACGCAAATGAAGCGTAGAATCTGTTTGTGAAAAAGTAGTAGCAATTCCATTGCATTGAACTGACCCAACAGAAAATTTTAATAGATCGAGCACCAGTGATTTTGTTTGGTCAAATTTAACCAAAGCAACAAGTGTTGCAGAACCAGATATTTGCTTGCTGCTTAAATTGCGCAAATTTGTTTCAATATTGTAATGAATAATATCAATAGAATCAACACGGCTGGCTATTAGTGTAGAGATATTTAGGTTCAAAACGAGAACTAAAAATAGGATATTTATCTTCTTTAACATATAGTTTCAAAAGTAAGAGAAAAACCATAACAATTTCTTATCCACAAACTATCTTTTTTTTGTGGGAATTTTATGCCATAAAATCCCTCAAAATAGTATATTTTGCAATGATTTGTAGCACAAGAGGTGAGTTGGATTTTGCAAAGGCTTTGGCCTTAAAAACCTACATTAGCTTTCATGTATTATAAATCAAGTATTTAACACAAGATTATGGCAGAAGATAGAATTATACAGATTAACATCGAAGATGAAATGAAGACCGCTTACATCGATTATTCGATGTCGGTTATTGTTAGTAGGGCCTTACCTGATGTGCGTGATGGTTTAAAGCCTGTTCACCGCCGTGTTTTATACGGTATGACCGAGCTAGGTTTGGCATCAAACAGAGCCCACAAGAAATCAGCTCGTATTGTTGGAGAAGTTTTAGGAAAGTATCATCCACACGGAGATACCTCTGTTTACGATGCAATGGTGCGTATGGCTCAAGAGTGGAACATGCGTTACATGTTGGTTGATGGCCAAGGAAACTTTGGTTCAGTTGATGGTGATCCACCAGCAGCAATGCGTTATACTGAGGCAAGATTGCGCAAAATGGCTGAAGAGCTTTTGGTTGATATCGATAAAAATACAGTTGATTTTAGACCTAACTTTGATGATAGTTTAACTGAACCTAGCGTTCTTCCATCAAAAGTGCCAAACTTATTGATGAATGGCGCTTCTGGTATTGCAGTGGGTATGGCCACCAATATGGCTCCTCACAACTTATCTGAGTGCGTGGATGGAATTGTTGCCTACATTGACAACAGAGAAATCACTATTCCAGAGTTAATGAAATACATTAAAGCTCCAGATTTTCCAACTGGAGGTATTATTTATGGTTATGAAGGTGTTAAACAAGCTTTAGAAACTGGTCGCGGTAGAATTGTGATGCGCGCAAAAGCTGGTTTCGAAACATCAAAAACCGGAAAAGACCAAATTGTAGTTAGTGAAATTCCTTATCAAGTTAACAAAGCTACATTGATCAAGCAAATTGCCGACTTAGTTAATGAGAAGGTAATTGAAGGAATTAGTGATGTAAGAGACGAGAGTGATAGAGAAGGAATGAGAATGGTATTCGATCTTAAACGTGATTGCGTACCTAATGTGGTATTAAACAAGTTGTTTAAATACTCTCAACTACAAACCTCATTTAGTGTTAATAACGTTGCTTTGGTTAAGGGTAGACCAGAGATGCTTAACCTCAAAGATTTGATTGTTCATTTTGTGGATCACCGCCATGTAGTGGTGGTGCGCAGAACACAATT
>JBILJL010000112.1:0-7290 GCA_044377255.1 Bacteroidia bacterium | reverse complement strand
TATTGATTCGAATAAGTTTTAAAAAATCAAAGATTTTTTTGCTCATAATGTTTCACCATCTTTTTCATCTAAATTTATCACGCCACCAGAAATAATGAACTTCATGAGGTTGCTACTTTCGCCTTGGAAAGGCCTTATTTTACTTTTATCTACAAAAAATAAATTGCCAGAAAATGCATAGGAGTGAGGCAAATAAACGGCAACAATTCCAGGTAAATTTAACTGGGTAAGGTCTTCTTGGGTTAAAAATCCAGGTTTAAAAATGCCAGGTGTTAACTCAACAATAACTGGCTTGGAAAATTTCTTTTTCTCACCAACAAAGGCCTCTATCAAGTCTTTCACCGAAGTATAGATTGTTTTAACCAAGGGGATACTCGAGAAAAAATCATCCATTAAATCAATAACTGGGCGGGTAATTAAGGTTGAACCAATAAAACCCATAAACGTAACTGTTGCAATAACTATAATAAATCCTAAACCTGGAGTTTCAAGCAATAATACCGCATCTATTGATTCCATTAAGGAACGTAAAATCTTGTAGGTTGCATAAATAGGAAGTGTAATCAAAAGTCCTTTTAAAAAGTAACTTAAGAATTTGCGCATCCTTGAACCAAACGACTTCTTTATATTTTCTTTTCCAATTAGCATTTTAGTAATCTATTTCTAAGCCCAAACCCTGAACAAAATCTCCTAGTTGGGGGTTTTTATCAACCATCATTTTCAACTGATCACTCTTGCTGATGGTAGTCATAGTTTGAATTCTTTCTTTATTGATGGTAAACGCTATTTCGAGCTCGAAGTTTTGAAGCTGCTTTCTAATTTGCGGAATAATATCCATGCGCTCTTCTTCCATCGTATCAAACTCTAGCTGACTCTTCAATTCAATTTCTACTTTTAACGGAGTAATGAACCGAACCGGTGCTTCTTTTAAAAACACCGAAATTCTTGATTTGCCTCCATTTTCAAGCTTTTCAATGCTTTGTTTCCAAATTTCAAGGAATTCAGCTTCACTAAATTCTTTGTTTTCAACTTTAATTTCTAATACGGATTGCGAGTTTAATTGGTCTTGTTGATCCAATTCTTTTTGCCTTGCAACTTGCTCTTTTAGTTTTTCAATGGCAGATTTCCCCGAAATTTCTGCAATAGGAGAGTTGTTTACTAGCTTATTTTCGTTGGGCTCAGGAGCGGGCATTTTAACTGTTTCAACAGTTTCCTGATTTGTTAAAACAATATTTGCAGGAGCACTAAGCTCATTTATTACATTAATTTTTTTTTTCTCATCAACCATTGGCTGATGAGTAGCAATTTGAATGGCCCTGTTGAGGTTGCATAGCTTCATTAAGGCAAGCTCCACATGCAATCTTTGGTTCTTACTTTGTTTAAAATTGAAATCGGTTTGGCTCAGTAAGTTGAGTGCATTTAGTAACCAAGTACTGGTGCAGGTTGCGGTTTGCTGAGAAAATTTCTGTGCCACATTGGGTGCAACTTCCAATAACTTTAAGGTATCTGGATGCTTGCAAACCATTAAGTTTCTTACATGCTCCATAAAGCCCTGTATGAAATGTTGCGTTTCAAAGCCATGGTTCAAAATTTCATCAAATAACAACAAGCTTCCTGCCAAATTGCCTGATAACAATAGGTTTGTGGCCTTAAAGTAATAGTCGTAATCTAAGATGTTTAAATTGGAAATTACATCGGCATAACTGATTTTATTGCCACTGTAACTTACAATTCTATCAAAAATAGAAAGTGCATCTCGCATGGCACCATCTGCTTTTTTGCCAATAACATGTAAAGCTTCTTCTTCAGCTTGTATTCCTTCGCTCTCACAAATTTTCTTTAACTGCTTAACAGCATCTTCAATTTTAATCCTATGAAAATCAAAAACTTGGCAGCGACTCAATATAGTGGGAAGAATTTTATGCTTTTCTGTGGTAGCCAATATAAACTTCGCATACGGTGGTGGTTCTTCTAAGGTTTTTAGAAAAGCATTAAATGCATTGGCACTTAACATGTGCACCTCATCTATGATATAGATTTTATACTGAGCCCCTTGAGGTGCATACCTCACTTGATCCACCAAAGCTCTTATATCATCTACAGAGTTATTAGAAGCAGCATCCAATTCATAAATATTGAAGGAAGCATTTGAATTAAAAGCTCTGCAGCTATCACATTCGTTGCAGGCCTCAAAATCTGCACTCAGGTTGGTACAATTAATGGTTTTCGCCAACAACCTGGCACTGGTAGTTTTTCCAACCCCCCTTGGACCGCAAAATAAGAATGCGTGAGCCAAATGCCTGCTTTTGATTGCATTTTTGAGGGTTTGAACCACATGCTCCTGTCCAACCACCGTATCAAATCGGTCGGGCCTGTATTTGCGCGCACTTACCACAAAATTTTCCATGTCGCAAAATAAATACAATTTGGGAATTAAAACATTATTTGTAGAATATTTATTGAAGGTATTTGATTATTAAATAAAAAGCACTACTTTTGCAATCCTTTTTAAATAAATATCCTCAGTAAAATGGCAACTAAAACCAAATCTAAAAAAACAGAGACGGTTGTCTTAAAAGACTATGAATCAGTGATAATTTTCACTCCCGTACTCTCCGACGAGCAGCTCAAAGATGCAGTAGCAAAATACCGCAAATTGATCACTGACGACGCTGGCGAGCTGGTTCATGAAGAAAACTGGGGTTTGACTAAATTAGCGTATCCGATCCAGAAGAAGTCGACCGGCTTCTATCATCTTTACGAATTTAGGTCAAAACCAGATTTTATTTCAAAACTTGAACTAGCTTTCAGACGCGACGAACGTATCATGCGCTATTTGTCTGTATCATTGGACAAGCATGCTGTAATCTACAACCAACGTAAACGCAATGGTGAATTTAACCAAGGCAAAAAAGATCAAAAACAAGAAGGAGCAAAGTAAACATGAAAAAGAAATCAAACGCAACTACGGCAATAGTTTTCAACACCATGCCAGAGGCACCTCAGAAGAAAAAATTCTGTCGTTTTAAGAAGAATGGTATCAAGTATCTTGATTACAAAGACGGCAACTTTTTATTGAAATTTGTTAATGACCAAGGGAAAGTTCTTCCACGTAGGTTAACCGGTACTTCTTTGAAGTATCAGCGCAAAGTGGCACAAGCAATTAAGCGTGCCCGACACATCGCAGTTTTACCATTTACAGGCGATTCATTAAAATAATTAATAAGGAGACAGACAATGAAAATTATTTTAAAAGAAAACTTGAAAAACCTTGGTCACCAAGGTGATGTTGTAGAAGTGAAAAATGGTTATGCAAATAACTACTTATTCCCTCGCGGATTAGCCCTTATGGCAACTGCAAGCAACCTGAAAATGCATGAAGAGAATAACCGTCAAGGTGCTCTCAAACGCGAAAAAATGAAAACAGATGCTTTGGCTATGTCTGAGCAACTAAAAGAAATGTCGATCACTATTGGTACCAAAGCTGGTGCAAATGGTAAGATTTTCGGATCTATTACGCCACTTCAGGTAACTCAAGCCTTAAAAAATAAGGGTTTTGATATCGACAGACGTAAGATTGAAATCAATGATGTGAAAACATTAGGTAGCTACGAAGCAACTTTAAACTTACACCGTGATGTTACTATTAACATCATTGTTGAAGTAGTTGCTGAATAATTAACTTGAAAATCATTCATAAAAAAACCACCTTCGGGTGGTTTTTTTATGCCCTATCGGCTAATTTCTTTTGGATATATTTACCCAAAATATCAAATTCAATGTTTACTCGGCTGCCAACCGCTAAGTATTTAAAAACAGTGTGCTCATAGGTATAAGGAATAATGGCCACATAAAAATCCATATCCTGAGCTTCAACTACCGTTAAACTTACCCCATTTATGCAAATGCTTCCTTTGTTTACAATTAATTTTTCTTGCTGCTTTTGGTTCAAACCGAAATGAAATAACCAACTACCATTTTCTACTTTTATACCAGTACAAGTGGCGGTATCATCTACATGCCCTTGAACAATATGGCCATCAAACCTGCCGTTTGCGGGCATGCATCTTTCTATATTTACTTTACTACCTGTTGTTAACTCACTTAAATTTGTTTTAGATAGCGTTTCTGCAATGGCTGTTACCTTGTAAATTTGGTCTTTAATTTCAACAACAGTTAAGCAAACTCCATTGTGTGCAATACTTTGGTCTACTTTTAGCTCACCCCAAATAGGGGAATTTACCCAAAAGTTTACATTAGTTCCTTCGTATTCAATCAGCGCTATTTCGCCCATGCATTCAATTATTCCTGTAAACATTATCGTATAATATTGATGGTGCCTCTGATGGTTCGCTTTTTAGTTCCTTCTAAGTAGCTCTCATATACATCGGCTATAAAAAAATACACCCCTTCCGAACATTCATTGCCCGTTTTTTGATCGTTTCCATTCCAATAAATATCAATGTTATTGGTCACAAAAACTTCCTGTCCCCAGCGGTTATAAATGATTAAATCAACCTTGTCAATAAACCTATATGGAAATGGAATTAAATAATCATTTTTACCATCTCCATTTGGCGTAAATACATTTGGTATATCATAAAACGGACAATTATTGATACAATGTTCATTGGTAAAATAACTTTCATTGTTGAATGAATCAACGGCCACTAATGCATAACAGCCAGCTATTGAAAGTTTGAGTGCTGCTCTGTCATCAATGTATTGGTTAATTCCAAGTGGAACAGAATCTAAAAGCGACCACCTTTCTTTGACATTCTTTTTCCAATAAATTCGGTATTTAACCACATCCTTTTCGCAGGTTTCTGGATAAATCCAATTGAGTTTAACCTGCAATACTGTAAATGAATTGCAGGGTGTATCAATCGTTAGTATTGGTGCGCAAGGCCTAATGGTATCAATAGGAATTCCACATGCTTCCTGCGATTTATTTCTAATTAAGAAAGGATAGTATAAAGTATCATAATTGCCTTTTGTTTCAATAAAATAGCAATAGGTTTTACCATTAATTAATCCTGTGTCGGCAAAAAATAATTCTTTGGTACTTGTTATAGAATCAAAGGTATTCAAAACATTCTTTTTATAAATAACATATTGCTTGTTAACCCAAGGCACATCTGCTTTCCAATTTAAAACAACCGTTCTATTGGTGTTTAAAATACTCAACCGTGGTGAACCAGCAATGGTGCTTGTTTCTATCAATTTGGGATTGCCATCTTTTGTACCGTACATCATTACCCTATAATAATAGGTAGTATTGGTGGTGTTGAGCAAGCTGTCGGTAACAGATTCATCTTTTAATGCGGCGAAATTTGGGTAATCAATTGCACTTCCTATATTTTGATACTCACCCAAAGAACTGGTTGATCTTTGCAATTGAACTTGGTAAGGTGGTTTATTTTGAGTAGAATCTAATACTTCTGGTTTGATCCAATTAATGTTGATTACACCATTGCTAGTACTTGTTTTTTCTACACTTACTTTTGTGATAATTGGTTTGGTTTTTAAAATGATACCGCAAACCTCATCACTGGCATAGCTTTCTGTTCTTTCGCCAATAAAAATAATAATGCCATCTTCATTTCTGTTATAATACCAACTAGTGATCAAATAACAATACCTTACCAATGGCGAAATGCCTTTGCCTCCATTGTTATCAAAATAGCTTGTATTATTGAGCCCTCTGGTTGTATCATATAAAGAGAAGCCAGAGTAGGCTGGCACTCCAGTTTCGCATTTGGCATGCTTCCAATAACTCGAATCAACCTTGCGGTATATTTTGTAACCCAATGCCATTTTACAGGTATCTCTATCCCAATTCAAGATAAACCCGTTGCTGTCTTGCACCACCTTCACATTTTTGGGCGATGGTCCCACTACCTTGATATTCCAAAAATTTATACTTGATAAAGGCTTGGTAACATGATTGTCTACGGCCCTAAATACCGCAGTATGCGGGTAATACCTAACTGCATTGCAACTTGGCCTCCAGACAAAATTAGCATTTAAACCAGAACTAGGCCCTTCTGGTGAGGTGGGTGTAATGGTAGCTGGACTATTTTTTTGAACAAAAGGACTACCAAAATATTGAATTCTTATTCTTTGTCCGCTATTAGGGTCATTGGCACTTATAGTACCTTGAACCAATTCATTTGCTTCAACACAAGTGAATTGAGGTACCGTTAATTTTGGCGGAGAGTTATCGCAATTGTTATTGATATAAACTTGCATATCTCTTACCACATACCCAATTAAAATACCTCCTCTGTATTCGTTGATGCGAATTGCCCAATTATAAAAACCTTCTTGAACCGGTTTATGCCACGTAAGTTGACCATTGTTAACAGAAATGTTAAATGAATCAGAAAATTGAGGGATGGTGAACCTAGGCACTTCCATTCCTTGGGCCATTTTTGGGGCAATAATAGTAAAAGCCAAACTATCGCCATCTGGGTCGTAGGCTGCAGGATTATGCGTAAATATTTGATTTACACAGCCAACATCTATTGGTGGTAACAATAATATAGGTGATTGATTATTGCCTATTCCAGCAGCAATAGTTAAAACAGATTCTACATAAAATGCAATATCTACACTTCTGCCACCATTGATGTTTTTGATTCCATCAATCCTATTTGGATCAGTAATTCTAATGAGATAGTTATCTGGACCTGGGTATGAATGGTTGATTCTATAAACATTCTTTTTTATGGTATTATTGATGTCAGAATTTACAATTTCACCATTGCCATTCGACCTAGGAACAATTTCGGACTTATTATCTCCAAAGAATACTTCCAATTCTTTTCTATCGGCACCTGTATTTGCAGGGTCTGTATAGGTAATAACTGTAATTTCATAGGTATAGGCCACTAAAAACTTATAAGTAATTTCACCAGCCCTATAATGCGTTGCCCTTGCTACTGAGTTACTCAATAACAAAATGGTAAAACAAAGTAAAATATGGCGAATTTGGTTCAAACCTTTAAGCTGTTTAATGAAGATGCTAATTTATAACAAAATGTTGCATTTGTTTCACAAAAAAACCACGGTTAATTAAATTTAACCGTGGCTTTATTGCTAATTGAATTGATTAGCAAAATCATTAGGTAGTTTATTTACTTTCTGTGCTCAATTCGGCCGATAAGTAATCTCTGTTCATTCTGGCAATGTGAGTCAATGAAATTTGTTTAGGACACTCAGCGCTGCAGGCTCCAGTATTGGTACATGCACCAAAACCTTCTTCATCCATGTGAGCTACCATATCTA
>JBILJL010000111.1:0-7428 GCA_044377255.1 Bacteroidia bacterium | reverse complement strand
CCAGATTGAAAACGATGCAAAAGAATTTGCCAATGGCAACGAACAATTAGAACGTGGGTACCTCGATTCAATCTCAAGAATGCAGGTATACAATTTCTTAGGATTTAAGAAGTTTACCTACCTACAATGTAAAGAAAGAGAGTTAAATTTAGGTCTCGATTTACAAGGTGGTATGAACGTAACCCTAGAGGTTTCGCTATCAGATTTAGTGAGAGGATTGTCGAACAATAATCCTGACCCTAAATTCAATGAAGCAATAAATATCTCTGCAGAGCGATTGAAAACTAGTCAGAAAGACTACGTAACCCTATTTGCGGAAGCATTCAAGGAAGTAGCTCCAGAGGCAAAACTATCGGCCATATTTGTTAATCCAAGCAACAGAGAAAGAATCAAACTTTCTTCAACCAACGAAGAAGTGATTACTTATATTCGTGATGAGGCCAACCAAGCAATTGATCGTTCATTCCAAATCTTACGTGCTCGTATTGATAAATTTGGTGTAACACAACCTAATATTCAAAAATTAGAAGGCAGCGGTCGTATCTTGGTTGAATTACCTGGTGTAGATAACCCTGCTCGTGTGCGTAAATTATTGCAAGGATCTGCCAAATTGGAGTTCTTTGAAACTTTTGATAACCCAGAAGCATTTAAATACATTAGTGCAGCCAATGATATTTTGAAAAAATCTTTGTTGTTGAGCAAAAACACAGTAGTGGATACAACAAAAACCGATACTGCAGCTGCTGCAGCCTCTAGCTCATTGGCTGGATTAGCTTCTACAACCACTAAGCCAGATTCAACTAGAAAGGATACAGCTAAAACTGCAGAAAAATCTTTCGAAGATTTTGCCAAAGAAAATCCATTATTTGCCTATTTACGTCCTTATGCAGATGACAAAGGAATGTTGGTAGCAAAAGGTTCTTCATGCGGAACTGCTATGGTTAAAGATACTGCTAAAATCAATGCATTGTTAAATCGCCCTGAAGTTAAGTTAGCTTTGCCTGGCAATATCAGATTTGCCTGGGAATACAAAGGAATTGGCGAAAACCAAGAAGGTGTTATTTTACATGCTTTGAAAACATCTAGAGATGGTTCTGCAGCTTTAACTGGAGATAAAGTTACAGATGCAAAAAGAGACATTTCTCAAACAGGTGAAGTGGAAGTATCCATGACCATGAATGGCGAAGGTGCCAAAATCTGGAAGAACTTAACCCGCAACAATATTGGTCACAGCGTTGCAATTGTGTTAGATGATGTAGTTTATTCGGCACCAAATGTACAAAGCGAAATTCCAAATGGACGTTCAAATATTACAGGTAGCTTTAGCAATGAAGAAGCTGGTGACTTAGCTAACATTTTAAAGAGTGGTAAATTACCAGCCCCTACTCGTATTGTAGAAGAAGCAGTAGTAGGACCAACTTTGGGAGCTGAAGCTATTCAAAGTGGCTTGTGGAGTATGATTATTGCAACTGTGGTTATTTTAATTTTCATGGTTGTTTATTATAACAACTCTGGATATGTGGCAGATTTCGCAGTATTGATCAACGTATTCTTTATTATTGGTGTATTGGCCAGTTTAGGTGCAGCACTAACCCTTCCTGGTATTGCAGGTATTGTATTAACCATTGGTATGGCGGTAGATGCCAACGTACTAATCAACGAGCGAATAAAAGATGAATTAGCAAGTGCTAGAAGTCTTAAAAATGCTGTAACCGATGGCTACCAACATGCCGCTTCTTCTATTATTGATTCAAACTTAACAACCTTATTAGCTGGTTTTGTATTGTACACATTTGGTACTGGTCCAGTTCAAGGTTTTGCTATTACCTTAATCATTGGTATTATCTCTTCTATGTTTACTGCAGTATTACTTACTCGTGTAATTACAGAATGGCAATTAGATAAAGGAACTGTAGTTAAATATTCACGTGCATTCTCAGAAAAAGCGTTCCAAAACTTAAATTTCGATTTTGTAAAGAACAGATTTAAATTCTATGCTTTCTCTGGAATTATCATCGGTTTTGGTATAGTATCTATGTTCACCAAAGGATTTACTTTAGGGGTAGATTTCAAAGGTGGTTGGACATACACCGTTCAAGTTCAAAAAGACCAAAAATTAAACAATGATCAAGTACGTGAAGGTTTAAGCAAAGCATTTGGAACCGCACCAGAAGTAAAAACCGTTGGTACCGACAATAAATTTAAAGTTACCACTACTTATTTAATTGAAGACCAATCATCTGATGCTTCAGAAAAAGTTGAAGCAAAATTAAAAGAAGGTTTTGCTGGTATGAACCTAACTTATGAAGTGTTAAGTTCTAATAAAGTTGGACCAACCATTGCAAATGACATCAAGGTTTCTTCTATCTGGGCAACTATCATTGCATTATTGGGTATTGGATTATACGTTTTGATCCGATTCAAAAAATGGCAATATGCTTTGGGCGCAACCTTGGCCTTGGCTCATGACGTTTTAATGATGATGGGCTTCTACTCTATATTTGATGGCATCTTGCCATTCTCTATGGAAGTTGACCAAAACTTTATTGCTGCAGTGTTAACCATTATTGGTTTCTCAATCAATGATACGGTGGTTGTATTCGACCGTATTCGTGAGTTCTTAGGAACCCACCACCACGAAACCAACAAGCCTAAAATTATCAACGACGCGTTAAATAATACCTTAAATAGAACCATCATTACCTCTTTAACCGTATTTATGGTTGCATTGGTATTGTTTATTTTTGGTGGCGACGTAATCAAAGGATTTACATTTGCCTTATTGGTTGGTATTTTCTTTGGTACCTATTCTTCTATCGCAATTGCAACTCCAATTGTAATCGACTTTGATAAGAAGAACAAAGATTTTAAATAAGATTTTGCGATAAAAAAAAAGCGCTATCTCAATAGAGGTAGCGCCTTTTTTTGTGCGGAATTTTGAACAAAGCAATTTGAGGTGAGAATAACTACTAGGTTCAATAATTGGTGATGAGCCAATTGCATTGCAACTTCGTGGAAATTCTAAATACATGAAATTTAAACTATTGATCATTGCCTTGTTTGCAACCGTATACTTGCAAGCACAAGACCTTGAACCTAAGGGAAAGGTTAAAACTCCTAAAACATTTGGAGAGAAAATGCACAATGCTTTCTTATCAAAGCGAATGAAAGAGGCAACTTACCAAAGGGATTCGATACTCCAATTAAACATCGCATTCAATAAAGATACCACCGAAAGAGGTATTCGCTACCGTGAGTTAGATTCGAGCTATCGCGCCTTGAACCAAAAATACAATGATTTGGCAGAAAAGCACCGTGGTTTGCAAAATAACTACAATGAAATGAATGATAAATACACCGAACTCATTCGTTCTAGCTTAAACCGCACAGAGCAACTTAATTTAGCCCTCAAAGAAAAAGGAGAGCAATTGTTAGCTCGCGAAAAAAGATTAGCTGAATTGGAGGTTTTAATTCGCCGTCAAGATTCAATTACCAATGCATTGAACAATATCATCAAAAAAGCATTATTGAGCTTTAACAGCGATGAAATTACTGTGGAAATGAAGAATGGTAAGGTTTATGTTTCTATGACTGATAAATTATTGTTCCGCAGTGGCAGCGCAGATGTTGAAGACAAAGGAAAAGATGCCATCAAGAAATTGGCAGAGGTATTGAACAAAAATACTGATGTGAGTATTATGATTGAAGGGCATACTGATAATATTCCAATTAAAACTGCACAGTTTCAAGATAATTGGGATTTAAGCGTTGGAAGAGCAATTAATATTGTTCGCTTATTAGATGAAACTTACAAGGTAGATGCCAAACGCCTTACTGCTGCTGGTAGAGGAGAATACATGCCAAAAGCCAGTAATGAAACTCCTGAAGGCAGGGCTAAAAATCGCAGAACAGAGATTATTCTTTCTCCTAAATTGGATGAGTTATATAAATTGATTGAGAAGCGCTAATTCCTATTTAATCGCTAATTCCCGGATATTAAGCTGATATAAGGAAAAGTCGCAACTTGTCCTTACGAATTTCCTTTCCCGGGTGTTTGTAAGGATTTCTTTACCCGGAGATTTTAGTTTGGGGTTTACAATTACAATTACTCCCTTCGCAGGAATTGCCTTTGGCACTCTTGCGAAGGGATTTGAATATAAAAAAGATGGCTGCTATAAAAATTAATCCTACTAATACATACTGCCAATCTATTGCCATAATTTTATGCTTGTGCTTTCTTTCTATTCTGAACAAATAACATTCCAAGAATCAAAACCAAGCCACCGTATAAAGCAATTGAAGAAGCATAAGCAATGCTTTCACCTCTTGCAATCACACTTGGTTCGAACCTAAACTCAACTTCATGCTTGCCTGCAGGCAATTTGAGTGCACGTAGAACATAATCTACACGGTAATGTGGAACCAGGGCGCCATCTATGTATGCGTTCCAACCCATTTCATAATGTATTTCTGAGAACACTGCCAATTGGTCGGATTGCGCGTTGGCAGTATATACCAATTTATTGGGCTGGTACTTGGTTAAGGTAATGCTAGCAGATGAATCAAAATTTGGTGTAAATCCCTTTAGGTCGGCCTCAAAGCGTTTGTCTATAATGGCTATTTCTTTTGATTTAAATCCAGTTAATGCAACAATCTCTTCATCGGCATTTGCTACCCACTTAATCTCCTTCACAAACCAAGCATTGCCATTGTTATATGGATTGCGTTGAACAAATTTGTTTCCTGTTGAATCCTGTACAATAAAATATTTGGCATTTAACATGTTGTAACATTCCATGTTTTGTTTGCCCAATTGCCATTCTATTAATTCTTGGTACCTGCGCATTTTAGCACCATGGTAACCGCCCAAACTCTTGTGGTAGTATGCAGTTATAGCATCCTTATCAAAGTCAGTTGTATTATTATAAACACGGTAATGCAAATCTGTATCTGCCAAAATTTGTGCGTCAACAGGTGTTTGTTCAACAGCTACCTCACCCTTTTTCTTTTCAAAGTCTTTTTCGTTTAAGTAACGCTTATCAACTCCCCATAAATCCACTAGGATCAAAACGCCAAGAATGCCTATGAGCAATTCCGATTTCAGTTTACCCAATTGGTAATACCAAATAGCTGCTGCTGCTGCTAAAATAAAAACCAATGAACGCAATGCATCCATGCGTAAAAGGCTTTCTCTATCCGCCATCAACGAATCTTTCAACCAATCTGGGAAATTCATGCGTCCGTCTGATTCACTTGTAAAATCAAAGAACATGCCGGGTAATAAGGCAAAAATCAAACATAAACCACCAACTATACCTAAGCTATATTTCATGGCTTTTATAAAATCTGCTTTGCTAATTTTCTTTTCTAAAATTTCCTTCAAGGCTAATATACCGAGGAAAGGGAACATGGTTTGGGCAATACAAAGGATAAAGGTAACCGACCTAAACTTATTATAAAGAGGGAAATAATTGAAGAAAATGTCGGTTAAGAACATAAAATTTTTACCCATGGATAAAAATATTGCCAGCATAGCAGCAGAAAAGATCCACCATTTCTCATTTCCCTTAATCACAAACATGCCCAAAACAAATAAGAAAATAATGATGGCACCATAATATATTGGTCCGGCTGTAAATGGCTGATCACCCCAATAAATAGGCATTTGCTTTACCACATCTTTAGCATTAGGGTAACCTTGTTTTTGAAGCGCAGCATAGGTATCGCTACTTGTACCCAAGTCGCCACTGGAGCCGCCGCCATAAAAGTTGGGTATTAAAAGAGTGAATGGTTCTGCCACGCCATTGCTCCATGATAAAGCATAATCCTTATCTAATCCCGAAGAAGTATTGGCAAAATTACTTTGGCCATCAGGCGTTTTGGTGAGTTCAGATTTACCACGAATACTGTATTTGCCATACTCTTCGGTGGCCAATAATCCTGTTATATTTGTACCTATACCCATTATAGCAGCCAAAGCCATGAAAACACCAGCAGTAATGAATTTGGGCAATGTTTTGTTTTTGATGGCCGAAACCAATTCTACAATCATCCAAGCCAAAATAATAAAGATGAGGTAATAGGTTATTTGAACGTGGCCCGCAGCCAATTCCATAGAAACGGCAATGCCTGTAAGAATGGCACCCAACCATTTATTTTTATGTAAAGTAATTTGCATCCCTGCTAATACAAGTGGTATAAAGGCAATAGCATTTCCTTTGGTAACATGCCCTGCATCAATATTGATGAAGTTGAAGGAGGAGAAAGCAAAGGCCAATGAACCAATAATGGCAAGCCAGGGCGAAACCTCAAAGGCTAACAATAAAATATAAAAACAGGCAAATAAAAGAAAAATAGTATCAGCAGGGTGCTTAAACAAAATAGAAAAATAGTACAATAAATTACTACTGATATTGCCTTGATAAGAGGCTCCAATTAAATAACTTGGCATACCACCAAAAATGCTGTTGGTCCAAAAGGTGCGCTCACCTGAGGCTTTTTCGAACTGTGCAATTTCTTGGTAAGTAGATTTCCATTGCAATACATCGTATTGTTTGAGCACTTTACCATTGAATAAAGGTGTAAAGTAGGCAAACATAACAATCATAATTACAGCAAAGGCAATTAAATGTGGCAGTGCTTTTTTGAAAAAGGATTGGTTCATACAGTGAATTTTAAGGGCACAATATACTATAAAAAAAAAGCCCCCACCAAATGGCAGGGGCTATATAGAAAAGTTTTTTGTTAATTTTTGGTAAATGTGAATGAGGTAGTGTAAGTAAGACCAGAAACAGGATCTGCATCGGTGGTATAACCTCTCATGGTATTTGCAGATAACTCTTGAACATTGATAATTGTGGTATCACCATTAATTAAACGTAATTGTGCATCGTTGTTTAACAAAGCCCAAGTTCCAGTAATTTCTGAATCTAGTTCAGCAGGATCACATTTAGTTGCACCAGCTTTATCAATTAAAGATCCATTTGCTAAGTATTCAATTAAATCATCTTTCTCACATGCTGGTAATTGTGCAAAAATATCATCTGCAGGCGCTCCAGGAGTAGATCTTGTCATACCAATTAATCTCCAATCTTTACCTACAATAATAGAGCTACCTGTAGGTTTAGAATCTGATTTTGTTTCTTCTTTTTTACAAGCAGTAAGCATCAATGATGATGCAGCTATTCCAATAGCTATAATTTTTATTGTTTTCATAATTTTAATTTTTGTGAAACAAATTTAAGAGAAAAAATCAATAAATAAGCAAATAATACTGAAATTATAGCTTGGCTTTTACCTTGTTTTGTTCCACTTTTTGGGCCACCAAAATGCTGATTTCATATAAGCCATAAAGCGGCAAAGCCATCATAATTTGACTAGCCATGTCTGGAGATGGCGTTAGAATTCCGGCCAAAATTAAAATGACAA
>JBILJL010000110.1:0-7430 GCA_044377255.1 Bacteroidia bacterium | reverse complement strand
AGGTTGATAAAAAACAATAAGTCTTTTTCTGGATGGAGTTTAAAAAGAAGAAACGCAGTTAATAGGAGGTTGAAAGGGGTTAATTGTGCAAATTCTTTTGGGTTCAAACCGATACCTACCAAGCCTACCGAATAGAATATGATGAGAATAAGCGTAAGTAGGTTTTCTTGTTTTTGGAGCCACAATTTCATACTGCAAAGAAAACGGTTTAGTGCTTAAATAGTTTGTTTTTTTTGCCACTAAGGCACTAAGGCACAAAGTTTTTTTTATTTGGTTTGGGGTGTTTTTTTGCCACCAAGGCGCTAGGGCAATGAGTTTTTTAATTTATTTGAGTTGTTTTTTGCCACCAAGGCACAGCGTTTTTTGAAATTATTTATAGAATTTTTTAAATTCCTTGGTGCCTTAGTGTCTTGGTGGCAAATTGCTATTTAATTTTTGACGTAAGGGGGTTTCGGAGGTTTTGGTATTTGGTGAGTTCGGCTTTAACTGAACCCACAAAGATGTCGCTTTCAACCATGATTGGTAGCTTGTTTTCGTCGTCGGTTACCCATAAGGTAAGGGCTTCATCATCTTTAAATACGCGGCCTTTGATTAATTGTGGTTTTATGACCAAGGTATTAAAAGTGCCTGCCTCTGTTTTTAAAACCTCTCTGCCAACAAATTTGAAACGCAGTTGGTAATTTTCTGCATCCATGTAAAAATTCATGGGAAAAATATCGCCAATTTTTGCGTTGCTCATGTCGGTGGTTCTGGCAAAATAAATGGCTGAAACTACGTCTTGGGTTTGGAAACCAATATCTACTTTGCCTCTTCGGCTGGTTGCAAATCCGTTTACTTGGTCAAATAGAATAAAGTCGCTATCAGTATAGCCACCTTCTTTTACTTTTTTGATACATTTCCAAGGAATAATAGCCTCTTCATCTACATAGCTTTCGTATTCGTCTTTTACTTTAAACATTACATCTACCATACCAGCAGATTTGCCAGTTATTTTGATGTGATAGGCTTTGCGGTTATTTACTTCAACAGAATTGGGTTCAATTTCAAAATGAGCATTGCCTCCATTTAAAGGACCATAATGCACACGGTAATCTAATTTTTCGCCATAGGTGAAGGCGGTATTCTTCACTTTTTTGATTTCGTTTACTTTGTTGCCTTTTTTTTCTTTTGGCAATTCGGGTTGTTCAATTGCTTGAACCGAAAATAGAAATGCGAATAAAGCAAAAATAGAAATTTGGAAAATCTTGTTTTTCATGATAACAGCAATGTGCAAACCTTGTACCAAAATTTAGAAACGGCTACAAATCAAATTTAATTCCTTGTGCCAATGGCAATTCTTTACCGTAGTTTAAGGTGTTGGTTTGTCTGCGCATGTATGCTTTCCAGGCATCTGAGCCACTTTCGCGTCCGCCGCCAGTTTCTTTTTCGCCACCAAAAGCGCCACCAATTTCTGCTCCGCTGGTTCCAATATTTACATTGGCAATACCGCAATCGCTGCCCCAAGCGCTTAAAAATTGTTCTGCTTCTTGCATGTTATTGGTAAATATGCTTGAACTCAATCCTTGTTTAACACCATTTTGCAGTGCTATTGCCTCTTCTAGTGTGTTATATTTAAGTAAGTATAAAATTGGGGCAAAGGTTTCTGATTGCACAATTTTATATGCGTTGTCTGCTTCGCAAATAGTTGGTTTTACATAGCAGCCACTTTCGTAGCCTGCGCCAGTCATAACCTCTGCGCCACACAAAACAGTTCCACCTTCAGCTTTCAATTGTTCAATGGCGTTGAGGTAAGCATCAACCGCTGCTTTGTCAATTAATGGTCCAACCAAGTTGCCGGTTAAAGGATTGCCAATGGTTAATTGGCCATATGCTTTCACTAATTTTTCTTTAACCGTATTGTACAAACTCTCATGAATGATTAATCTACGAGTGGTAGTACAACGTTGTCCTGCGGTACCAACTGCGCCAAACAATACACCTACCATGGCTAAATCTAGGTTGGCATTTTCAGTAAGGATGATTGCATTGTTTCCCCCTAATTCTAACAAGGCTTTTCCAAATCGTTGTGCCAAAGCTGCTCCAACTGCCTTTCCCATGCGAGTAGAACCAGTTGCCGAAACCAAAGGAACACGTTCATCATTGCTCATCCATTCACCCACTTTATAATCGCCATTGATGAGTGAGAAGATACCTTCAGGCAAATTGTTTTCTTTTAAAATTCTTGCCATTAAATTCTGGCAAGCAATAGCTGATAAGGGCGTTTTTTCGGAAGGTTTCCAAACACATACATCTCCGCAAACGGCAGCTAACATGGCATTCCAGCTCCAAACGGCAACCGGAAAATTAAAGGCAGATATAATGCCTACAATTCCAATTGGGTGGTATTGCTCATACATGCGGTGGTTTGGCCTTTCGCTGTGCATGGTTAATCCGTGCAATTGCCTGCTTAAGCCCACGGCAAAATCGCAGATATCAATCATTTCTTGTACTTCGCCTAATCCTTCTTGTAGGCTTTTGCCCATTTCGTAACTTACTAGGTGGCCCAAAGCATCTTTGTACTCTCTGAGTAAATTACCATACTGACGAACAATTTCTCCCCTTTTAGGAGCAGGAATGGTGCGCCAAATTTTATAAGCTTCTTCTGCTTTTTGAATAACTGTATTGTATTCTTCTTCGGTTGTGAATGAAACGCTACCAATTAATTTTCCATCTACTGGAGAAAAAATTTCTCTGGTAGGCGCATTGCTAGAAGCGAAGTGGTTTTGGCCAGTTGAGGTGCCAGTATTATGGTTGGAGATTCCGAGTGTTTTTAAGAAATCTAATGAGAAGCTTTGTGTGTTTGACATATGTTTGTTTTTTGAATGTTTATTTTTTTGCCACCAAGGCGCGGAGTTTTTTTATTTTGTTTAAGGCCCTTCGGCTACCCTTCGACAAGCTCAGGGTGACGGGGCCTCAAGACAGGCTCAGGGTGACAACGTCATGGTGAGCTTGTCGAATCCATGATTACAAGGGGGAAATTGTTTTTAAAATGGCTTTGGCAACTTTGGGGTCTATGATTACGGTATCGTGTTCAAAATCTAGTTTGATGCGCCATTTTTGGAAGGTATTTACCCCAAGGATAACTTCTTCTGAAAGGCCTGGAATGACCATAAATTCATCTGAGAGGCGGATGTCGTTGTAATAAAAATCTAGTCTTGTGCTGTGGGTAATTTTAAGATAATGGCCATCAGCTGCAGTTGCTATTTCTAAAGGCTTCCTTAGTTTAAGTAGGTTTTCTAATCCTTCAACAGCCTCCGCACTGATGCATGAGAAAGTGGCACCCGAATCAAAGAGTGTATAAAGGGTTTTTTCACCTTGTGAGCCCTCAAAATGAAGTGGTAACTTAATAATCGACATAGTGAATTTGTAATTAATTCTTATGCAAAACTACAACTTATAAAAGAATAATTTAAGATTATAGTTTTAAGTCGCGGATGAGTGAAATGGGGTTAATTTTATTGAGGTTGAACACAAAACTGGTTCTGCTAAAGAAGGAAGTATAACCATTGGTATCCCATGCACTTTTAACATCAGAACTGCTAACAAGTGGCACATAAATAGACAGCACATTTTTAATTACTCTCACATAAATTCCACCATTGTAGGTAAGATTCATTTTAGGGGCATAATACACAGAGGTGGTGCCTGCTACCCCACTAATCCAGGTATAACCTGAAGGAGATTGCCAATAACTAAAATCGGCGTAAATGCCAATTGGAACAGGTATTGGCGCAGGAATGGTTAGGTTCAGGGCGCTTAAAAAAGAACGGCTTGAACCAACGCTCGCAAAATTTCTAAATCCTGCATCCGAAGCCAATATTTGTCTTCCATATAAATTTTCGGAACCAGAGTTTCCTGCATTTGCTGGGTTGGCAATATTCTGAAGACTTTCTTCTCTTCCAATCATTGCCTCATCGTAGGTGAAATCGTTGCTGCCACTTTTGGCTCCTGCTTGGTAATAGGTTCGTTGAGAATAAAGATCATCTTTAGAACCAACAGCATCTGTTTTATCAAATAAAAATCCTCCAGAGAAGATTCTAATTTCAGCAGATTTTTTGCCGTCTTTGTATTTAATTCCTTGGTTCCACTCAAAGCCAATTTTATTGAAAGTTACGTTGTGCAAGCCAGATTGGATAAATGCTTTGGCTGTAATAGGGTATAATGCATGAGGATTAACATAGGTATATTTTACTTCACCTGTACCATAATGGTCGGATCCAAATTGATAAAGATAACCTCTATCTTGGGCTTGTTCATTAACCATGATGTATCGAAGTTCAATTTGTTGTTCAATTGAACTCCTTAATTTTTTTGGCTTCAAATGTATAGCTATAAATGGGGCGAATTTTTCGTAGGTGATATTGTCGTAATATGACCTAGTACCAGTATTCGACATCGCTGAGTCTAGTAGTGCATTTAACTTGTCATCACCGCTATTATAAAATACCCCTTTGGTTGCAAAGCGGGCAGATTTAAAACCTACCTGAATGTTTCTGATTTTACCTTCTTGATAGAAATTGTGCCAATAATTTGCATAGCCATTTACATCGTTTGTATTAAAACTATAAACAGGCATGAACACAAACTCATTTTTCTTTTGAGGGAAAAGACTATTGTAGAAGGCCAATCCAAGCATGCTTTTATTGTAAACATTATACGCATAAATGGGCGACCAAAATATTTGTTTTGCATTATCATTTTCGAGGTTTGCAATTGGCTGTAGCTTAATAGCAGCACAGGTTTTGCAGTTACCTTTTACTACTAGGGTGTTGTTTTGCCTATACAATTCGGTAGTTTGTTTTTCTCCATCGATTCTATAAATTAGGTTAGCAGATTCTTTGCTTGCTGGAAAATTTAAACTGTTTGCATCAATGGTTTTAGTTCCGTTAAACCCACTTATCCATTTTGTATTTTTGCTGGTATCATCCAGCATTTGAGTAATTGGCAAAGGACCAACAAGTGAGCCATTGTTTTTAATTTTCAATTGCCCATTTTTTGCTGAAACAATTTTGTAATCTAATTTTTGGGTCGAACCTAAAACACCTTCAAAAAACCAAGATAAAGTATCATTTGTGAACTCCTCTGCATGTGATTTGAAGTCGTTTGGAAGCGGGTGTTTAAATTTCCATTTTTCGTAGTAAGCATGCATCATGGCATCAAATTTTTCTGTGCCCAAATACCCTTGTAAGTAGCCAAATGCCAGTGGATTTTTAGCGTAAATAATGGCTCCATAATTATTGTCGGTATACTCTGCAGAATGTAAGTTTCCAGCTTGATCCATATTTTTTCTACCAGTGTATTTATAGAGCAAGGTACTTTGGTCTATTTGTCCCAAAATTTGAGAAATGTTTAAACTTTGTCCAGGTTCAATTTGTCTTTTATTTTCCTTGGAGTTTCTATTTTCATAATAGGTATTAAAACTTTCATCCATCCATGGATAGTCTCTTTCGTTTGAACCTAAAATTCCATAAAACCAATTGTGTCCAATTTCATGAATGATAGTTGTTTTATCGATGCTTGCGCAATTGGTGATAGTTGGGTATTCCATTCCACCACCTGCTTTCAATGGAGTAATAACTACTTGTACAATAGAGTATGGGTAGTTGCCAACTTTTTCGGAATAAAAATTCACGGCTTCGTTAACATATTCAATTCCTTTGGGTTTGTCATTTTCGTCTTTTGCTTTGGCAAAAATCCAGGTTTCAACTTTTTTGCCATCGGATAGGGTAACCTCACTTCTATCGCTCATAAATTCTTTGCTGCAGAACCAAGCAAAATCGTGCACAGAATCTTGAACAAATTTGAGTGTTTTGGTTTCTGTTTCTGCAAAATGTTTGGTGCTTAAATTTTTGGATCGAGCCAACCACCATTCTTTTTCTTTTTGGTCTTGCATTTCACCTGTTGCAGCAAGCAGGTATTCGTTAGGAAGGGTAATGCTTACCTCAAATTTTCCAAACTCGCTGTAAAATTCGCCTTGGTTTAAATAGGGCATAGGATTCCAGCCATTTACATCATAAACTGCGGGTTTAGGGTACCATTGGGTGATGCAATAAACACCATCTTCAAACCCCATTCGAGAGAACACATTTGGGATTTTAACTACAAATGGAGTGGTAATTTCTATAGACTGACCAGATTGTAAAGGTTTGGTTAATTTTATAACTGCTATATCAATATCAGAAGTAAGATTCCAGCTTACTATTTCGCCATTTACTTTAAAATCTAAGGAATCTATCCATCCTCTATTGCTTGGGTCAGTGAAATGGAAATTGGTTTTTCCGTTTTCCAACTCTTGTTTAGCGTAGGCTGTGGTTCTAGACTTATAAGCATTTGGCCATAGGTGAATGTATATTTCTGTGAGTTCATTTGGACTTTGGTTGTGGTAAACCATTTTTTCAAAGGCTGTGAGTGTATTTGACGAATCATTTAGGGAAACTTCAATATTGTAATCCACTTTTTGCTGCCACTTTGCCTGACTCTGTGATTTTGGCAAAGTTTGTGAGAACAAATCAGCTGAAAGCAGCGTTAACACACTGTATACTAAAAATTTTGTCATTTTTGAAATTTATGTTTTTAACGAATGTTCAAAGATTTCGAAAAAAAACGAGCTTTTTAGCTTTTAGGTATGACAAGTAAAAATTAAATTTGATTTATAAAACACCTGCGTATGGATGGTAATGATTTTTTGGGGGAAGAAGTTAGCAGCAATGTGCAGCGGTATGAGAAAATGATTCGGAATAAAACCAAGGATTATTTTGATGCCGATGCCATTGAAGGAATTATTGAATATTACGTTCAAACTGAAAAGTTAAAGAAGGCAATGGAGGCGGTAGATTTTGGCAAGGAAATGTATCCAATGAATATTGGATTTTGGATTAAATTGGCGGAAATATTTGTATTGTCTGAAAAATACGATGAGGCCCAGGCGGAATTGGATCGAGCCGAATTATATGAACCTTTTAATTCTGAGTTGTTTTTTTTAAAAGGTGAAATTTGCGTTCATCAATTGAATTTAGAAGAGGCTGCAGAGTATTTTGAAAAGGCATTAATGCATACTGATGAGCGTTTAGATATGCTTTTTGAAATAGCCTACGTATATGATGATTGTGATGAATTTGAAACTGCAGCAAAATATTTTAAGCTGATTGTTGAAGATGAACCTGAATTGGAACAAGCCTATTACGAATTAGCTCATTGTTATGATTTATTGAGTAATTATTCTGAGTCGTTAAGGTATTTAAACAAGCTCATAGATATGGATCCATATAATATTGGTGCTTGGTATAATTTAGGTGTAACTTACAGCAAAATGAACGACCATGACAAGGCATTGGAGTCGTTTGATTATTGTTTAGCGATTGATGAAGATTATTCGATTGCTAGGTTTAATA
>JBILJL010000109.1:0-7460 GCA_044377255.1 Bacteroidia bacterium | reverse complement strand
TTTCCATTCCACCTGCAACTACCACATCATTGATGCCTAACATAATAGTTTGTGCTGCCATCATAATGGCTTTTGAACCAGATGCACATACTTTGTTGACAACTGTTGCGGGAACTGTATTAGGAATACCAGCGTAAATCATGGCTTGCGTGGCAGGAGCCTGACCCATACCTGCTGAGATTACGTTACCCATAAAAACCTCTTCTACCATTTCTGGCGAAATTCCGGCTTTGGCCAAAGCACCTTTAATAGCTACTGCACCCAATTGAGTAGCGCTTACAGCAGCCAAACTACCATTGAATGCACCAATTGGTGTGCGCACTGCAGAAACAATATAAACTGTTTTCATTTATTTAAACTTAATTTTGTGGGACAAATGTAGGAATTTACCTTTACGAATAAATCAAATAGATGGAAAGAGCTTTTTTATATGGCGATTGATTGTTTGAAACCATGTTGGCCGAAGGGGGCTCAGTAGCACTTATTTCTCAACATTACAGCAGGTTAGCAAATGCAGCAGCAGTTTTAAAAATGGATTTATGTGGGTTAAATGAGGAAAAATTTAACACCCAATCTTTGCAAGCTTTACAGAATTTTAACCCAACTCCCAAAAAAGGAGAAAAGCACAGGATTCGTTATACCTTATATAGAGAATCTAAAGGCACCTATTTACCAGATAGCAACCAAAGCAATTTCAATATTAGCATTAGCCGGTTTGAACCAAAAAATGCAGCAGAAATTCATCAATTGGGCATTTACCCTGACCAACAAAAAGCCCCAGGAAAATTATCAAACCTTAAAAGTGGCAACGCACTTATTTACGTAATGGCAAGTATTTGGGCCAAAGAAAACAACCTAGATGGCGCCCTAATCTGCAATACTAACGGGTATATCATTGAGTCGGACAATAGCAATATATTTTGGAGAAAAAACGGCGTTTGGTTCAGCCCGCCCCTTACTGATGGTTGTATTGCAGGAATTGGCCGAGAATTGTTTATAGCAAGCCATCAAGTAACCGAAAAATCTTGCACCGAAACCGATTTACTAAATGCCGACGAATGCATCTTAACCAATGCCCTCTACCTAAAAAGAAATTTCAAATTCACAACTCATAATTCATAACTCATAACTTCCTATCTTCGCCACATATGAAAAAAATACTATTCACCATGCTGCTAAGTTCAGCAGCAATCTTGTTTAGCAGCCATAAAGCAGATGAAGGCATGTTTCCTTTATCGGAAATGAAAAACATTGATTTGAAAAAAGCAGGCTTGCGCATGGAGCCAATTGACTTGTATAACCCCGACGGGGTGAGTTTGGTAGATGCCATTGTACGCGTTGGTGGCTGCACCGGTTCGTTTGTTTCCAATGATGGCTTAATGGTTACCAATCACCATTGTGCATTTGGGTTTGTAGCAGCCATGAGCACGGTTCAAAACAACTATATCAGAGATGGCTATTTAGCCAAAGAGCGCAATTTAGAAGCACAAGCCAAGGGTTTAGTTTGTAAAATTACAGCTAGCTATAGAGATGTATCTTCAGAAGTTTTAATGGGAACCCAAAACACTGCCGACCCAGTTGAACGCCTGAAGATAATTGCCACAAACACCAAAAAAATTACCGATGCAGAGAACAAAAGTAACCCTGGATTATCTTGCGAAATATCTGAAATGTTTACCGGAAAATCTTTTGTGTTATTCCGCTACCAATTGCTTAAAGATGTGCGTTTGGTTTATGTTCCTGCAAGAAGCATTGGAGAATATGGAGGCGAAAAAGACAATTGGGTATGGCCTCGTCACAGTGGTGATTTCGCATTCTTAAGGGCCTATGTAGCGCCCGATGGGAGCTCTGCAGAATATAACGTTAACAATGTACCATTTAAACCAAAACGCTTCTTAAAAATTAACACCAAAGGAATCAATGAAAACGACTTCGTATTTATACTTGGTTACCCAGGAAGAACATTTAGAAACCAACCTGCGGCATTTTATAAATACCACGAAGAGTACATGCTCAAATATGTAAGTAATTTGTACGATTGGCAAATCAATAAAATGGAAGAAATGGGGAAAGGAAGTGATAGCCTTCAAATTAAATATTCGGGTAAAATTAAATCATTGGCAAATACCACTAAAAACTACAAGGGCAAGCTGCAAGGATTCAGAAGAGTTGGCTTAACCGAAAAGAAATTTGAGGAAGAAAAAGACATGCAAAAATTCTTGCAGGCTGATCCAACCTTGAATGCAAAGTTTGGAAATGTTGTGCCAGAAATCAATAAAGTATACGATGAGGTTATTGCAAGCGCACCTCGCAACTTATTCTTTGATTATATCTATTCTGTGGCACCAACCCTGCAAATGGCAGCAGCTATAGACAATTATAAAGCTGCCTTTTTACAATTAAGTTCAAAGAACGATAAAGCCAATTATTTGCGTATTCAGGTTCCTAAATTAAGGGCTGCTTATTTTAGGCTGTATCCTCAAATGGACCCAGAATTGGAAAAAGCTGGTATTCTTAAAATGATTGAAGATGCACATCAAAATAACAATAACAACAAAGTTGTTGCAGTTGAAAATTTCTATAAAAAACACCCAACACTTGAAGCAAGAGAAAAAGTGCTGAACCAATTATACGCCAAAACAAAAATAAGCAAGGCAGAATTTATGGGAAAATTATTGAGCGATAGCTCAGAAGCTTTTGTAAAGTACAATGATGGCTTGGTTACTTTAACCCACGATCTAAATATTGAAATGAATTATTTTGACGAAGTAGATCGCAAGAGAGATGGCAATTTAAATTCATTATTGGCTCGTTATGCAGATGCAAAAAGTGCTTTTAAACAAAAACAATTTATCCCCGATGCCAATGCTACCTTGCGTTTTACCTATGGGTTTGTGAGGGGTTACTATCCCAATGATGCAGAATTTAATAAACCCTTCACCACTTTAAAAGGAGTAATTGAGAAAGAAGATGGCATTGATTATGAATTAATGCAAGTAGTAAAAGATTTATATGCTGCAAGAGATTTTGGACAGTTTATTCATCCAACTTTAAATGACTTACCAGTAAATTTCTTATACAACTTAGATACAACTGGAGGCAACAGTGGTAGTCCGGTTTTGGATGCCGATGGCAAATTGGTTGGTGTAAATTTTGACAGAGCCTATACTGCCACCATCAATGATTATGCATGGAACGAAGCATATAGTAGAAGTGTGGCTGTAGATATACGTTATGTTTTGTGGACTATTCAAAAGGTAGCTCAAGCTAATAACTTGCTTGCCGAACTCAATGTAAATTAACCTTATTTATTTTCATGAGAATAGTATTCCTCGGTACGCCAGATTTTGCAGTTGCTTCATTAAAAGCAATTGTAGATAATGGCTACAAGGTGGTAGGTGTAATTACAGCACCTGATAAACCTGCAGGTAGAGGCATGCATTTGCAACAATCTCCTGTAAAGAAATTTGCAGTAGAAAATAACATCAAGGTACTGCAACCAGAAAAATTGCGCGACCCAGGATTCATTGAAGAGTTGAAAAGCTTGAAAGCAGACCTTCAGATTGTGATTGCCTTTAGGATGTTACCCGAAGTGGTATGGAATATGCCACCACTTGGCACGATTAATTTGCATGCTTCTTTATTACCAGATTACAGAGGTGCTGCGCCAATTAATTGGGCCATTATAAATGGAGAAAAGGAAAGTGGCGTAAGTACTTTTTTCTTGAAACATGAAATAGACACAGGAGATATTTTACTTAAAGCAAGCTGCCCAATAAGTAAATCAACAACGGCAGGAGAATTGCACGATGAACTCATGAAAATTGGTGCAAAACTCATTGTTGATTCACTCAAGAAAATTGAAGCTGGCGATACAAATGGAATGCCTCAGGGTGAAGGTTCCTTAAAAATTGCCCCCAAAATATTTAAAACTCATTGCCTCATTCATTGGGATCAAACCGGAGAAAATATTTTAAATTTAATCAGAGGTATGAGTCCCTACCCGTCAGCATACACCATCATAGAAGGAAAACAGGTAAAAGTTTTTGAGGCTTATTTTGAACCCAATCCAACCATTTTATTGGAAACAGGCAAACTATTTACCGACCACAAAACATTTTTAAAAGTAAAATGCAAAGATGGTTTTATCAGTTTAGCTGACGTTCAAATGGAATCGAAAAAAAGAATGAACATTGCCGATTTTCTGCGTGGCTTTAAATTACCTGAATGAGATTAATTTTATTTTATTTCATCTTTTTTAGCTTTTCGGTTTTTGCACAACAAAAGCCAATCAACAAGCCTTTTCATTTTAAGAAGGAGATAAAATGGGCACCCTTAGCCTTGACTTTGGGAGCACTAAATTTTCAATATGAAAATTATTACAATGAAGAGAAGTCGGTTAATGTTTGGGCTTATGGTTTAAATTTTGGTTATTCTGGTGAAATTCTTGGTTTTGGAGGAGGCATAGGATTTAGAGATTACTTTACTCCAGAGAAAAAAAATAGCTATTACATTGAACCTTTTATAAAATACCAATTCATGGTTGAAACCTATTATAATGACAGGTATAATACCACAGGATTGGGTTTGGTTTTAGGAAGAAAATGGGTCTTAGGTAAAAGAATCACTATAGAAGCATTTTTAGGGCCAGTTTATAATTTGGGGCTTTATAAAAGTGGCTCGGCTAGCGCAGTAAGATACCCTGAGTGGTTTGGGCCAATCAATGGAATGTTTGGTAGATTTGGATTAAATATTGGATATAGGTTCAACTAAAATGAAACAAGCCTTATTTTATATTATTTTTCTTATTTATGTTATGCCTGTTGTGGGGCAAAATAAAATTACTTATGACCCCTATTCCGTTAAAAAGAAAAACATTGTAAAAGTGAATTTACTCAGTGGATTTTTAGCTACCATAAATTTGAGTTATGAAACCAAAATCACTTACAAATGGAGTGTGCAAAGCTCGCTAGCTTACACTAATTTAAAATTGGATGGAAGCGATAGAAAAAAGACCTCGATGGAAGGATTTCAAGCCGGTATAGATTTACGCCATTATAGGCGCCAACGCAATGAATGGAATGGCTGGTACTCGCAATTAATGTTAAGATATTGTAGTTACGACTATCACTATTATGTTCAAGATAGTACCACAAATAATGTGGTGGTTAATTACCAAGAAAAACTAAAAGGTATAAGCGTGGGTTATTTATTTGGTTACCAAAGAACCTATAGAAACAGGTTTGTTATCGATGCATTTACCGGAATTTTTGCCAGTGCACCTATTCAATATACTTCGAACCCAATAAAGCCCATTAAAAATTTTACTGGTCAGAGTTTCGAAATTAACCCATACACAAATGGTGGTAGTATTAGGTTAGGACTAAAAATAGGATACTTGTTTTAAATGGATTATAAAACTACGGCAATTTTCATTTGGGTATAAACCTTGTATCCTTTGCTTTTTTCTCCATTTACCACTTGGGCAAGGACCGCCTCCATTAGGCTATTCAGTTTAATGGGTGTTGCCATTTCTTTTACCATATCAAAATCAATTTGCTCTTTGTTAGAAACAAAAGTATAGGCAATGAATATACCAGGTTCATAAATAATCACGCATTGTTCTTTATAGTTTCTGCCTTTACCAACTATGTAATATGCTTTTTTCTCAGCCATTAAATGGTCAAAAAATAATTGCGCTTTTGCGTTATAAGCCTCCACATTGGCTTGAGCTAAGCAATAGCCATCACATATTTCATTTTTAATACTGATACATTCTCCTTTGTTGGTTTGGCTATTGCAAAGCTTTGGGCACAATCCATAGGAGACAATCAATGAATTTAAATATTCTAAGCCAGCAGCATGGCTACTAAAAGTAACTAATGCTTTTTGGTCTTTCCTTACCTTATCAATACCAAATCTTATTTTATTGTTTTGATCCAAATAATCAAATAAACCATATACGGTTTGAACCCTTTTTTGCGCTCTATTTTCATCAGGCCAGAGTCTGCGTATTTCATGACTTTCTAACAATATTGCCAATAACTCATTGCCAGTGGCGGCATGACTAAATCCAAACACATCGCGCATGAAATTTTGCTTTTGTTTGCCTTTTAAATCACCTCCAAAATGACTTCCAACTCGGGTTCTGATATTCTTGGCTTTCCCAACATAAACAGCCAAGCCCTTATCATTCATAAAATAATAAACACCTGGTGCTTTTGGTAATTTTTCGAAATCAGATTTGCTCACATTAGGAGGCAAAACCTGCTCTTTTGATCCGCGTTTTAATGAATCGTCCACATGATTTTCAGAATCATGCTTTAACAAATATTCAAATAATTTTACCGTTGCTATTGCATCACCACCTGCCCTATGTCTGTTTTCTAATTTAATCCCAATGGCAGCACAAATATTCCCCAGGCTATAAGAACGGTGGCCTGGTACTATTTTCCGACTCAACCTAACAGTACAGAGTTTTTTTACTTGTAAATCAAATCCCGATTCTTGTAATTGACTTTTGATAAAACTATGGTCGAAATTGACATTGTGTGCAATGAAAATATTGCTTTGTAGTAAATTGAATACTTTTTCTGAAATGGCAGAAAAGGAAGGTGAATTTGCAACCATTTCATTACTTATGCCCGTAAAAGCTTGAATATAGGGAGGTATGCTCATTTCCGGATTTACAAGTGTTTCGTAATGATCAATCACTTGTTTACCGTCATGTACAAAAATGGAAATTTCTGTAATTCTGTTTTGGGTGGCATGGCCCCCCGTAGTTTCTATATCTACAATTGCATACACAGCACAAAAATAAATGCCTCAATTAAATTATTGAATTGTATTTATTAACGTTTTGTTTAGCATTTGCCAAAAATGGACTACTCCTCACCCATAAAGAAGCTTCGCATTGAAATTAAGCCGCATTAGAATGTTTCATTACAGAAATGCAGTGGTTCTTTGGGCGTTTTGAAGGCCAAAGTTTATGGTAAAGGTAAATGAAGCCTGCATTAATGAATGACATTCTGTTCATTTTAGAGACTTCAATTTTTCAAAGGTACTTTTTAAATGATCATAATCGGCAAATCCCTTTGCGAGTGAATAATACTTTCCATCATGTATAGCCATTACAGCAGGATATCCGTTAACTCCAAGTCGGGAAGATTCTTGGAAACCATCGAAAGCCTTTTGCTTAAATTCTTGGCTATGAAGCATTGTCAGAAATGCAGTTTCATCAATACCATATGGCTTTATCAAATCCTTATAAACATCATCTAATCGCAAATCCAATCCATAGAAATAATAAGCCTTCTGAACATCGCTGGCAAAAGCAATTGCCTCCATTGGGTGAAAGGTTTTAAATACCT
The DNA here is from genome assembly GCA_044377255.1 of Bacteroidia bacterium. Taxonomy (GTDB): domain Bacteria; phylum Bacteroidota; class Bacteroidia; order UKL13-3; family UKL13-3; genus B1. Next base: position 90 of record JBILJL010000109.1, on the reverse strand, counting down.
CAATGGCAATAGCTGGCATCACAGAGGATGTATGAATTTTCTTTGTTTTTAATTGTGCCAAATAAGGCTCACCAAACTTAACTCCCGAAG
>JBILJL010000108.1:0-7497 GCA_044377255.1 Bacteroidia bacterium | reverse complement strand
GGCTAGCCTGGCTTTTTTGTTTATTCATGTTCAGAATTAGTATCTGTACATCTCAGCTTTAAATGGTCCTTCAACCTTTACTCCGATATAATCGGCTTGTTCGTTATCTAAAACAGTTAAAGTAGCACCAATATGTGCTAAGTGCAGGTAAGCAACTTTCTCATCTAAATGCTTAGGAAGAACGTATACTTTGTTCTCATAATTGGCACTGTGGTTCCACAATTCTATTTGAGCCAAAGTTTGGTTCGAGAATGAATTACTCATTACAAAACTTGGGTGCCCCATAGCACAACCTAGGTTCACTAAACGACCTTCTGCCAATATGATGATATCATTTCCGTCAACATCATAAATATCAACTTGCGGTTTCAAGGTATTTTTGGTTGAACCATAATTACCGTTTAACCAAGCCATGTCAATTTCGTTGTCGAAATGTCCGATATTACATACGATAGATTTATCGCGCATTGCTCTGAAATGACGTTCAGTAATAATTTTCAAGTTTCCTGTAGCTGTAACAAAAATGTTAGCACGCTTGCAAGCTTCTTCCATTGTTACCACTTCAAAACCATCCATTGCAGCTTGTAATGCACAAATTGGGTCAATTTCAGTAACCAATACTCTAGCACCAGCACCACGTAGTGATTCTGCTGAACCTTTTCCAACATCACCGTATCCAGCAACAACAGCCACTTTACCAGCCATCATAATGTCTGTAGCTCTTCTGATTGCATCTACTAGTGATTCTTTACATCCGTATTTGTTATCAAATTTAGATTTAGTAACCGAATCGTTTACATTGATAGCAGGCATTACCAAAGTACCTTTTTTCATGCGCTCGTATAAACGGTGAACGCCGGTAGTTGTTTCTTCAGATAAACCTTTAATTTCAGCTGTTAATTCTGGGTAGCGATCAAAAACCATATTGGTTAAATCTCCACCATCATCCAAAATCATGTTCAAAGGCTTGCCACCTTCAAATGCCTTTAGCGTTTGCTCAATACACCAGTCAAATTCTTCTTCGTTTTGGCCTTTCCAGGCAAAAACGGGAGTACCTGCAGCAGCAATAGCAGCAGCAGCATGGTCTTGGGTTGAGAAAATATTACAAGAACTCCAGGTAACCTCTGCACCTAAATGCTTTAAGGTTTCAATTAATACTGCAGTTTGGATGGTCATGTGCAAACAACCAGCAATACGAGCACCTTTTAATGGTTGCGCATCGCCGTATTCTTTACGGATGGTCATCAAACCTGGCATTTCTGCCTCGGCTAAACGGATTTCTTTTCTTCCCCATTCTGCTAGGGTAATGTCCTTTACTTTGTAGGATAGAGCACTTTTTGCGTCTGACATATAGTAGTTTAAATAAAATTAAGTTTGCAAATGTAGGCTTAAGAATCCTATTTAAAAATTTATTTTAGGTAAACTTTTTGCATTTTTCCTTGTTATCCTGCCAATTATGCAGAATAATCTGTTTTGGTTCAGTTCTTGAGATTACAGTAAAAATAGTCCACTTTTGTATTTCTAAATTTAATTAAAATAATCATATGCCATATCCAGAAATGTTGGTTGCTCCAATGAGACAACAATTAGAAACTGTAGGTTTTACTTCTTTGATGAACGCCGCTGAAGTTGAAAACGCAATGAACAGCAAACAAGGTACTCAATTATTGGTGTTCAATAGTGTTTGCGGTTGTGCCGCTGGTACTTGTCGCCCAGGTGTTATTGATGCAGTAAATACCACAGTTAAAAAGCCAAGCGAATTATTAACGGTATTTGCTGGTCAAGAAGCCGACGCAGTTGCCAAAGCCCGTGAGTTCACTTTACCTTACCCTCCATCATCTCCATCTATTGCCTTATTTAAAGATGGCAACCTGGTGCATTTCATCGAGCGCCACATGATAGAAGGCCGCAGCGCCGAAATGATTTCGCAGAACTTGAAAGCAGCTTTCGAAGAATATTGTTAGAAGAAAGTCTTTGGGCTTTTGTCTTTAGTCTTTGGTTCCGATGTATCGGAATAGTCTTTGGTCTTTAGTTTTTGGCTGTTGGTGTTAGAATCCAACAGCCAAATGTTTCTTTCTATCTCTCGTTAATTTTTCGGTTTGAACCAAACGCCTATTGAGTATTATTTGATGGGTGTTTTTGGATGCGCCAAAGGGTTTCAAATGGTGTCTTTATTTTATTTAAGGGTTTTTGAATTTATACAATTCCAAGGGGCCATCAGGGAGTTCAATCTTTAAAACGCCATGGGTTTTATTAAAATAACAACCATATTTTGTATCCCATTGAGGTTGATATTGATTTTTGAAATAATCAACATTATAATACAAATAATTCCTAATAATTAAACTATCATGACTATAAGGGTAACTTAGATTACCTGCCGCTAAATAGAAAATTGATTTTCCTGTAGATACTATTATATACTCACAGCAAGGGTGTGGATATTCTATACTAAAGGAAATAAGATTGGGATAGGTTGAGCTCAAAAAATTTTGATAATACTTTTCATTGTTAGACCCATTTTGACATTCATTAGAATAATCGTTGTAATACCAATATTTAGTTTTCCAACCAGTACCAATAAATACATGAGTATCTTGTGAGGCACTGTCAATAAATGTGAGTTCAGCAAAATCTTTATAAGGGACATTATTTCTTGTTTTTTCTCGAATGTTGTTTGTATATGGTTCGCCTTTGTCACAAGCATCCTTTTCTCTACATGAAATGAAAGTGTTTAAAATCATTAGAATTATAAATTTTAAACTTTGTTTCATAAAATCTGATTATAGTATAGCCTGATGTATTAAAATTCGCTAATGAGTTTATCTACTTGGGATTTCAATTTAGGGAGCTCTCTGCTAACTATTGTCCAGATTACTTCATCAGAAATGTTGTCGTAACTATGTATAATTCGATTGCGAGTGCCGATTATATTTTTTGCATTTTCTAAAGGGAAACTATTATCAGTTTTTAATATCCTAGTTACTGCTTCACCAATGATTTCCAAATTTCTTTCGACAGCCTTTTTGGTTTTCAAATCCTTTTGGTAAGCATAGAAGTCTCTGCGTTCACCAAGAAATTCAAAAATTTCTTCAATGCTTTTCTGAATATCTACTAACCAGGTTTTAATATTAATATCCATAAATTTTAACCTTGGTGTTTTCTAAACGTTCTCTGAAAATAGGGTTTTTTATGGCCCTTTCTTCGAGCAAATCAACTTGTCTTTTGAGTAAAGTTTCAAGTTCTAATTTAAGATTTAAGTATAGGTCTGTGTATGTAAATGGATCTTTTTCTTCAAAATCTACAACCAGATCAATATCTGATAAATCATCAAAATCTTCACGAGTTACTGAACCAAAAGCATAAAGAGATTTAACCTTGTTTTCTTCACAAAGTTCCTGAATTTGTCTGATTTTAGGCTCCTCAATATTCATACTCAAATATAACAAATAACTACATAGTCTCCAAATTCGTGTTTGCCATAACACTTCGGCAGAGTGACCCGATGTTACAAGAAGCCAATGACCAACGACTAACGACCAAAGACCACTTTCATTCCTGCGAAATCTGTTCATCCCCTTTCTGCCAAGGCACGTACGTAACAATCAACTGAAACATTTCATCCGTGGTTTTCATGCTGCCATTTTTTTCTGCAATTTCTCTTGGCGGACTAAACGGATTGTTGGGATTATTTGCCGTATTGTCGAATGTTCCTTCTACATGAATAACCGATCCTCTTGGGATTTTTAGGAGTGTTTTGGGTTGATAAAAATATTGCCACCTAAAGTCCCAATTGTTGATGCGTATTAAGCGAATGGTATCTCCGCTTGGTTTAATGGCGTATGCCAGATAAGTTTTGCCAATTAAATGCATGTGTGGCACTATAGTTAGTATTGAAATGTCGGCTGGTACAGGAAAATCAATAGTAAACTTCTTCACAGTTCCTGCTGGAACAATCAGTTTAGGTTCAACCGGAGCCAATCCTAAGGTGCCAATTTGAAATTCTGCTACTGGCCTTTTTGGGGCCTTATCTGCATAATAAATTTTAAAATAAGAACTATCTATTTCATCTATTGCGCTTGGACCAAAATGCATGTCGTTTAAGTAAAATGCATTCTTTTTGCCAATTTTATAACCACCAATTTCTTCGGGATATAAACTAAATTGAGAGCCAGGCAAGTAATTGCAAACACTTGGTGTCATGGGTGCATAGCTGCCATCATCGTTCAATAAATTGAGCTCTTTGTGTATGGTTTCACTCTTGGTTTGATCTTGGTTCACGGCAAATTGTCCGCTCCACAAATTGGATTTTTTGTTAGGTTCAAACTGAATGATATGGGCATTCATGTGGTGTACCAAACGCTTTTTGCCAGGCACAAATTCAATAGCTTTGATGAAGGTATCTTGTGGTAACTCAAAAGGTACTTTTACCACCATAAACAAATCGGTATTGTTGCCAGGAACCTTGATGGGATTTTGCATTTTTACGATTAAATCGGGCTTGCCTAAATTCAATGATTTTAATAAATTTTCGGGCTGAACCAAAGAAGCAGTATCGCCAGGTAAACAATTGCCAGCAACCCATCTTTGAATCAATTGTATTTGTTCATTGTTCAAATAGGTTTCATTGGCAAAGTGCGTGTAAGTAGGGTCGGCAGGCCAAGGAGGCATTAACCTTTTTTCTGTAACATAAGCCACCAATTTGGCTTTGCTAGCAATATCTTGGTAGGTTAAGAGAGGGAATGGAGCAGCACCATCTTGACTATGGCATTTGCTGCAATTGGTATAAATAATTGGTGCAATGTGTTCTGCAAATAAAACAGGCTCACCTTCTTTTGGCATTTCATTGGGGCTGCTATTGCAAGATACCAATGCAAAGAATGCAACAACAAGACTTAATTTAATTAATTGATAAAACATCCAACTGCTTTTGTTTGATAGGGTTTTACATATTGGTTTTGATCCATTTTTTGAAGAATATTTCTCAAATCATTTTCTGTGATAACGGTTCTTTTTTTGCTCAGTTCATAAGCCCAATTATCGATTCTTCCGTTGTATATTTTTTGTCCAATGCTATTGTAAACAACCACCTCAGGAGTGATGCTTGCTTTGGTATAATTTGCTAACGCTAAGTTTGGATCAAACAGAAAAGAAAGCGCTTTTAAATTGTATTTATTTTTAAATTCAATGACTTCATTCTTGCTAAAATCTTTACCTGGAATAATGGCTATGAATTGAAATCCTTTCTTCGAATATTGCTTTTCAATGTCTTTTATAGTTAGTGAATAACTTTGGCACAATGGGCATTCAGGAGAGAGGAAGTATATAACCGTTCCTTTTTGTGCAGCACTAAATTGGATGTTTGTTTTCTTGCCATTTAGGTCAAGCAAATCAATTTTATTTAATTGCGGAGGAGCATTTAAAATTAAAAGATGTATAAACAAAAATATAGCCTGCATGTATGGCAAAAATAGGAATGTAATGCTTAATTTCGTTATAAAATTAATGGATACATGAAAGTTTTTTACAAATGGATTTTACTCAGTTCTGTGTTTTTGACGGGGAATTTTGTGGTGGCGCAAGTTACCATTACCATTAAGAATACTCCATCCAATACCCCGCAAAGCGATGATATTTTTATTGCAGGAAATTTCAATAATTGGAACCCTGGTGATGCCAAATATAAACTTGTTAAAACCGATTCAAACTACACAATTACCTTGCCAAGTGGAACAGGTGTGGCCCAATATAAATTTACAAGAGGTAGCTGGCCAAAAGTTGAATCTACTATTGGAGGCGCAAATATTGCCAATAGATCATTTACCTACAGTGCAAATTTGAGTATTGAAAACAGTATTGCGGGATGGTTAGATTTGCTGAGTACGCCTGCAGATACAGGTTCTACAGCGCTTAACAATGTTTCTATTCTCAACAATTCATTTTATATGCCTCAGTTAAATAGGAGTAGGAGAGTGTGGATTTATTTGCCTTCCGATTATAAAAATGCAATTACCAAAAGATACTCTGTGATGTATATGCAAGATGGGCAGAATTTGTTTGATGCCAAAACTTCTTTTGCGGGTGAATGGGGTGTAGATGAATCTTTGGTTAAATTAGAAAAGGCGGGCGATTTAGGATGTATTATTGTTGGGATTGATAATGGTGGGGCTAAACGTATCAATGAATATAGTCCTTACGGGCATGTTCAATATGGAAGTGGAGAGGGAAAAGCCTATGTAAATTTTTTGGTTCAAACCTTAAAACCATTTATTGATTCTGCTTACAGAACCTACTCCGATCCAAAGCACACGGCTATTGCAGGAAGTTCTTTGGGAGCTAACATTTCGCTATTCGCCGCATTATCGTATCCACAGGTATTTGGGAAGGTAGGATTATTTTCACCGGCCTTTTATATCAGTGATTCATTATACGATTTTGCTCAAAAATCTACAATTGACCCTGGAATTTTGGCCTATTATGTTGCAGGTTCAAATGAAAGTACAACTATGGTAAGTAATATCAATAAATACAATGATTTACTTAAACTCAAAGGATTTTTAGCTTACAATTCCTCCGTTGCCATACATGCCGATGGCGCGCACAGTGAATGGTTTTGGAAACGAGAATTTGCAAGTGCTTATCAATATTTATTCAATGATATTAATCCAGCATATTTAAAGGAATTTGAAGGCAGGTTAAATAGAAATACAAATTTGGTTCCTAACCCGGCTTCCGACTATACTGAAATTAAAACATGGCCTATTAATAAAATTAAAGTGCTTACCGATAATGGGAAAGAAGTATTTTCAGCTGAAGTAAATGCAAGCTATTACAAATTGGATGTAAGTGGTTTTGAAAATGGCACTTATTATGTTGAGTTTGATTTTGGCCGTTCTAAAATCACTAAGAAATTAATGGTTCTTCACAAGTAGCTATGTTTGGGTTCAAATAATTTTCGTTTCGACAATAAAAATTACTAGGATGAAGTAGCTATTTCATTCATTGAAAAGCGCTATGAGCCAGAAGAAATAAAGCGGTAACGAAAAAAAGAAATTATGAATTATGACTTAATTAAATTCATAATTCATAAATCATACCTATGCATTGATATCAAAAGTATTCATAAAAGCAGTTGTGAAATTGCCTTTTTTGAAATCTTCGTTTTGCATCAATTTCATTTGAAGTGGAATGGTAGTTTTTAAACCTGGCCCTTCAATGATAAATTCACCTAAGGCACGTTCCATTTTGATAATTGCTTCTTCTCTGGTTTGAGCGGTTACAATCATTTTGGCAATCATGCTATCATAATTACTAGGAATAGTATAACCAGCGTAAATATGCGTATCAACACGCACTCCGTGTCCACCGGGCTTGTGCAAATAATCTATTCTTCCTGGCGTAGGACGGAAATTATTATATGGATCTTCCGCATTGATACGTACCTCAATTGAATGACGAGTAGGGTAGTAGTTTCTACCACTAATTGGCACACCAGCA
>JBILJL010000107.1:0-7501 GCA_044377255.1 Bacteroidia bacterium | reverse complement strand
CTCATTGTCGAGAAAATACACTTGCATTTTGGCCTCAGGAAGTGAAGCAACCTTAATTGTTAAAGGATTATCGTTGTCGTCAATGGTAATGTTAATACCACTCAGCCTCACAACTTCATGCAACCTATTCCGTCTTTCGTTGATACAACCAAATCTTGGCATTAAAACCCTAATTTCATTGTCTTTCTCTTGGATAGCTTGAGGCAACATTCTTGCCAATTCACCTACACTACTTACTTTTAGGAAAGGAGTCATTTCCGAAGAAATGTACAGAACTCTCTTTTTTGTCATACACACTTAGGTTAAAAAAAGTATGCAAAGTTACGGAAAATGTTAATAAATTTCTTAATATTCGTCCCAAATTGTAAGCGTAATATTCTATACGCTTGAAAACCAAAGCATAAAGTGATTTTAATTAAAAATTCCCAAACTTTTACTGCCTTAATCAAGGAGGAAAAAGCTAAAAAGGTCAAAATTGGCTTTGTTCCAACTATGGGAGCTTTGCATGCTGGTCATTTATCTTTGATCAAGTTTGCTAGGCAAAAATGCGACCTAGTAGTTTGTAGTATTTTTGTTAATCCTATTCAATTTAATGTTGCCAGTGATTTAGCTAATTATCCGAGACCAATTGAAAATGACATTCAATTATTGGTTCAGGAAGGGTGTGATATTTTATTTCATCCAGAGGTGGATGAAATATATAGAAATGGATTGGTCAAAGATTCATCATCTGATTTTGGCAGTTTAACACACTTGTTGGAAGGAGCAGTCAGGCCAGGCCATTTTGATGGTGTGGTAACCATCGTAAAAAAGTTGTTTCAGTTGTGTGAACCTGATGAAGTATTTTTTGGGCAAAAAGATTACCAGCAATGTTTGGTGATTGAAACGCTCATTCAAAGAAATTTTCCAAATATTGTTTTTAATCTTTGCCCAATTTTAAGAGAAGAAAATGGCTTAGCAATGAGCAGTAGAAATATTAGGTTAAGCGCAGAAGAAAGGAAAATTAGTCATCATATATACAAAGTGTTAAATGATTTAAAAAATAATTGGCAAACTCAGCACTGGGAAATTGCCTTAAAAAACGCAAGGCATATTTTGAGTGAAGCCCCATTTAAGCTTGAATACTTATGCGTATGTAATGCAAAAACCCTTGATTCTATTGATAATTTTGAAGCCAACGCCATAGCTTTGGTTGCAGTGCAACTAGGAAACACAAGGCTAATAGACAATATTTTATTGTAGTACTATTTGAACCAATGTTGTGTTTAATAAATAAAAGATTAATTTTGGACTAAAGGCTTAGTTGTAGTTTATTAAGTTCAATAAGCATAAATGGAACCTCAGGAAATATTTTTAAAGGAAGCAGAAAAGAAAATGACTGATATAGATTTCAGGCAGAGGGTGCTTCCTATGCTTGATTTTATGGAGGATAACAGGGTTGCAGCGATAAAAGAATTTTCCAATTTGGACCTTGCAAAACAAAGAGCGGCATACATTAGGTGGAAGGTTACAGAAAATTTAGATAAATATCTGGTAGATTTTGAAGCATCTATCATTAGGAGGGGAGGAAAAGTTTTGTGGGCTTTTGATGCCAATAATGCGTTGATGGAAATAGACGCAATTATTAAGCGAACCAATGCCAAAAAATTAGTAAAAAGTAAGAGTAGTATTTTTCATGAAATAGGTTTATCAAAGCACCTTAGAGATAAAGGGAATATTATAGTTGAAACAGATTTGGGTGATTATGTTTTGGATTTAATGAATGAAAATGCCTATCATCCTAATAAGTCGGTTACAAACCAAAAGCTGGAAAATATTGGCAGGGTTTTAAATCAAAAAATAAAATCTTCAATTGAGGCCGACCCAGAGGAATTGGTGAGTGATATAAGAGCAGAAATTAGAAATAAGTTTTTTGAAGCCGACCTAGGAATTACGGGTGCCAATTTTTTGATTTCTGATGCTGGTTCTGTTGCTATAATAGAAAATGAAGGTAGTGCTAGGTTAAGTTTTGCCTTTGCAAAAACACATATTGTACTTGCCTCTATAGATAAAATATTGCCAACCTTAACAGATTTGGATTTGTTTTTCCCTTTGTTTTCTAGTCATTCAACTGGTCAACAAATGACCACTTACAATACCATTACAGGTCCAATTTACAAGGAAGATTTTGATGGGCCTGCTGAGTTTATTGTTATTTTATTAGACAATGGACGATCTAATTTATTGGCAACGCAAGACCAAAGGCAGGCCTTAAATTGTATTGAATGTGGAGCATGCAGCAATGTATGCCCTGTGTTTAAAAGTGTTGGTGGTATGTCTAGCTATCAAAGTTATGGTGGCGGACCAATAGGGCAAGTTGTTGGGCCTTTACAACAAGGGTTTAAAGACTATCAGTATTTAAGTAATGCATCTACTATGTGCGGAAAATGCACAGACGTTTGTCCGGTAAAAATAGATTTACACAATCATTTGCTCAGAAATAGGCAAGAGAATGTGGTACAAGGTTTTGAAAAAACGGGTGAAAAACTAGCTTGGTATACTTGGAAAAAATTTATGCTGAGCCGAAAGAACTTAAACAGACCTGCTGCAATAAAGAACTTTACCTTTAAGCAATTTTATAAAAGTGATTGGGGCGAGCAAAGAGAATTTCCTAAAATAGCCGACAAATCATTTAACCAACTTTGGCGAGAGAGGAACGGATTGAAATAACAAGGTCTATAACAAACTTTCTATTATTTTTTCGGCAGAAATGCCTTCGGCTTCAGCTTTAAAATTTCTAATTAAACGGTGGCGTAAAACATTCTTGGCAATTGCTTTTACGTCTTCAATATCTGGCGAGTATTTTCCTTTTATTAAAGCATGGCATTTTGCACCAATGAGCAAAAACTGACCAGCTCTTGGCCCAGCACCATATTCTAAATATTCATTAGCCATGGAGCCTGCAAGGGACGTGTTTGGCCTGGTTTTGCTCACTAAATTAACAGCATATTCTAAAACGTTTTCTGCCACAGGTACTCTTCTAACCAATTGCTGAAAATACAAAATTTCTTGGGCATGAAGTATTTTATTTATTTGGCTCACCTTATTTCCAGTGGTGCTCCTAACAATTTCCAATTCTTCATTAAAAGAAGGATAATCGAGCAATACATTAAACATAAACCGGTCTAATTGGGCTTCTGGCAAAGGATAGGTTCCTTCTTGTTCAATAGGGTTTTGGGTAGCCAACACAAAGAAAGGCTCTTCTAGTTTATGCATTTGCCCGGCCGTAGTAACGGCTTTTTCTTGCATGGCTTCTAGCAGAGCTGCCTGCGTTTTTGGAGGGGTACGGTTAATTTCATCTGCTAAAATAATATTAGCAAAAATTGGGCCTCTCATAAATTTAAACGCTCTTTTTTCGTCTAGTATTTCCGATCCAATAATATCACTGGGCATCAAATCTGGTGTAAATTGAATCCGACTAAAATTAAGATCAAGTACCTCTGAGATGGTTTTTATCAGCAATGTTTTAGCCAATCCGGGAAGACCAATTAGCAGGGAGTGGCCATTAGAGAAAATGGATATGAGCACTGCATCCACCACTTCGTCTTGCCCTATAATAACTTTGGCTATTTCTGACCTCAGTTCTTTGTGTTTTTTTTGCAGTGCATCTGCCGCTTCTACATCGTTTGAAAAAGATACCATGACTTTACTATTTGTTTTGAATCCAAGGTTTTATTTGTTCGCAATTTACATAAGGTCCGTTTACTTGAATGTAAAATTGTTTGCGATTTCTATCCATCCATTTAAGCTTTGTTTGCTGTTGTTTCTTTTCAAAAGCCATTGCTTGTAATTTAAGGTAATCGTCTTTAAGGTTTGCCCTATGTGGAGGCGTTTCACTTTTGAGGTAAAAAATTCTCCAAGCTTTTTTCTGATCAGGACCAGGAAGCAAAATTAATTCGGGTTCGGTAATTTGTCCAACCTCTACAAGTTGTAGATTAATATTTAGTTCTTTACTCAATTCATCTACTGGAATATGGGTATTGCCTAAGCCGCCTGAACCAATGAATCCGCCACTATTTTTGGTGTTTTCATCGCTAGAGAATTTTTTTGCCGCATCTTCAAATTTCATCGAATCCATTTTTACCAATTGAATGATGCTATCCATCATATTGCGGGCAATTTCAATATCGGTAGAATAAATTTTGGGCATAATTAAAATATGTCTGGCATTTACCTCATCTCCTTTTCTTTGAATAACCTGGATAATGTGGTAGCCATATTTAGTTTCAATGACTTTAGAAACACTATCTGGTTTGAGCCTGAAGGCTGCACCTTCAAATTCGGGCACCATCATACCTCTTCCAAAATAGCCTAATTCACCACCTTTAATGGCTGAACCTTTATCGTCGGAATAGATAAGGGCTAGTGTACTCAATTTGTCTCCATCCTCAATAATTCTTCGCCTTAATTCTGTAATTTTTTCTAAGGCAGCTAGCTTGGCGTCTTTGCTAATTTTTGGTTCAATAATAATTTGAGCTATTTCTACTTCTGCCGAATAGTATGGTAGACTATCTTTTGGAATTTCGTTATAAAAAGTTTTGATATCGGTAGGTGTAACTTTAACATTACTCGTAATTTTAGACATCATAGCAGAAGCCATTTGATTATTTCGAATTCGCTCCCTGTTAGTTTCTTTTATTTCACTGATGCTTTTGCCGTATATTTCCTCTAGTGCTTTTTCTCCGCCATATTGTTGGGCAAAATACCTAATGCGCTCTTCAAGTTCAGCATCTACTCTTTCTTCACTAATAGGCAAAGAGTCAACCTGAGCTTTAATAATGAGGAGATTTTCAATGAGCTTTTGTTCCAAAATCATGCATTTAATGGAATCGTGGCTTACGCCAATTTCCCTTGAAGCTTGTTCGTAAGCTATTTCAATATCGGAGCGTAAAATAATTTTGTCGGCTACAACTGCCACAATTTCATCTATTACCTGAGCCTTTAAATTAAGCCCTATAAGGCCAAGGAGGCATAAAAGTATTAATTTTCTCATTCTATTTGTGCAGCAAGTAAAGCAATTTTAATTTGCACTTGCTCTTATTATTGGTCGTTAATTAGGAGGTAAATATACTCAGGTTCTTCAATTTCAAAATAATTATTATTTTAAAGGAAACATTTTGTGTTGGCAATCAGCTAATAAATGAACATTCGATTTTTAAATTTAGAGAAGGTTGCATACTTTGTGCCTCAAAAGCTTATTGATCAGAGATTAGTATTTTTTTACCGCCAAAGGTTGTTTTGTTTTTTTTTATTTGGGTCAAAAAAATCCTTCCCCCAAAATCCCCAGTAATTAATCCTATTCTCCACGCCAAATCTGTGTTCCGGGCGAATATAGGTTACCTGTTTCTTGTTTAAATAGGGGTATTTTATCTTAATAATTTTAATAAAATTGGGTTTAACCCTTAAACTTTTCATAAATTTATTTACTTTAGCCCTATTAAAGCACTTTTAAGAAAGTTTTAAGTGATAGCTTATTTACCTTTGATAGCACAAAAGAGAAATATTATTTTTATGAACGCAATATATTTACACTTAACCCAGAATAAAAGAAGGATTTTTGCCCTTACTTTTTCGCTGGTTTTGTTTCTATTTTCAATGCCTAAATTACAGGCAACCCACGTGGTAGGTTCAGATGTATCATACACATGTACTGGTACACCAGGAGTTTACAATGTAACCTTTAAATTGTATAAAGATTGCCAAGGGGTTCAATTATGTGCAAATTGCCCTACTTCTTTAAGCCCTGCTTGTGGCATTCAAATTAGTATTTTTGGAGCGGCATCGCCGGCTGGTTCAGGAATGCCTGCAAGTCCTTGCACAGGTGTGAGTTTTGGCTCTCAAAATTTAACGGTGGTAACCTCTGTGAGCGGATTTGATGTGGTTTCCTTGTGTGCTGCAGCAAAATCAATCTGTAGTAATTGTGGAAGCAGAACACCGGGTACTTTTGTGCCAGGAATTGAGGTTTATACCTTTGATGGTTTAATCAACTTATCTGCAATTCCAGCTTCTTGCTGTTTTGTAAGCATAGGTTGGAATACTTGCTGCCGCAATAATGCTATTACCACTTTGTCTAATCCTGGTTCATTAAATTTCTATACCGAAGCCATCATAAATAGATGTGCTACACCCTGTAATTCATCTCCAACATTTACCAACGACCCAGTTGCTGTTACTTGCGCCGGCCAAGATTTTACTTACAACCTTGGTGCAATTGACCCAGATGGAGATTCATTGAGTTATGCATTTGGTCAGGCCTTGGTTGGGCCAGGTTCTTCTGCTCCTTATGTTTCGCCGTATAGTCCATTGGTTCCATTACCATACTTAGGCGCGCCAATTCAAAGTCCACCAGCAATTCCGCCAATAGGTATTAACATTGATGCCGTTACTGGGGATATTAGGTTTAGGCCATTGGGTAATTTTGTGGCGAACCTAATTATTGAGGTAAGGCAATGGAAAACTATTGGCGGTGTGCCAACCTTAATGGGTATTACACGAAGAGATATTCAGTTTTATAGCCAGTTTTGTCCGGCCAATAACCCACCCGTTTTTAGAACTTATGATAACAATTCTGTTTTAACATCGCCTCAACCTAATTTTGCTTATTCGGTTTGTGCGGGTCAGCAATTGTGTTTTACCGTTTCGGCTTGGGATAATACCGCAGGAACCGATACCACAGACATGACTTGGAACGCGCCTAGCACCTTAGTAGGAAACGGTGCAACTTTTGTAAAGTCTTATATTGTTGCTAATCGAAATGCCCTCGGGCCCAAGTTTGATAGTATGAAGTTTTGTTGGACCCCAACCGCAAATATGGCTAGTAATTTGCCTTATTATATGGTTGTAACTGCAAAAGACAGGGCCTGTCCAATTCCAGCAAGAACCACACGTTCTTTTAGTATTTTGGTGCGTAAAATACCTGTTGCTATCATTAATAAGGTTAATAAAAACTGTGGTTTTTACGACTTTAGTTATACGCTTCAAAATGGGGTTCCATTGAATAATAGTTATACTCAATTCCAAATTGAAACTGGCCCTAATTCAAATTCTTATACTATATATAATAATACCTCCGTTACCAATCATCAGTTTTTGGTAGGTGGTTGGCATAGGGTAAAACTGCGATTAACAACAACTTCACCGCCAACACCAAATGGTTGTCCTAACGACAATATCATTGACTCTGTATATATCAATCCGCCGGTTGATGTAGCAGTTAGAGATACCTTCAACTGCTTCGGCACGCCAGTTGCTATTCAAGCCAAAGGAAAAAATGGAACGCCGTTTGGTTTGAGCTATAGGTACACTTTTTATAGCCTGCCATCTAACAATATCATACGTGCTTTTGGCATTGATTCAAACTGCACCATAAACCCTACTATTTCTGGCACTACTTCAACTTACAAGGCTGTTATCCAAGATTTAAATGGTTGTAGAGATTCAGTTAATTTCTCGGTGTTTACTC
>JBILJL010000106.1:0-7502 GCA_044377255.1 Bacteroidia bacterium | reverse complement strand
TTTGGGCAGTATACTCTTTAACATTTGTAACTCGCAATGATGGCAGAAGAGATTATACCCCACATTTCGACAGAAGGCATAATATCAATTTGGTTTTCACTTATACATTTGGTGATTTAAAAAGTTGGAGCTTTAATTCAAGGTGGAATTTTGGATCAGGATTTCCTTTTAGCCAAACGCAAGGTTTCTATGAAAATCTTAATTTTAATGGAGGTGTAGGCTCAAACACTCAAAATCAAAATGGAGAATTAGGTATATACTATACTGATATAAATACTGGCAGACTTCCTTATTTCCATAGGTTAGATGCTTCTATTTCAAAGAAATTTTACATCAAAAAACACCAAACAATGAGCGTTATTTTTTCTGCAACCAATGTATACAACAGAGACAATATCTTCTTGTTTGATCGTTTAAATTATACCAGAATAAACCAGTTGCCAATCATGCCTACCCTTGGTTTTAATTATACTTTCTAATGCGTTTTTGGTTCAAACCGAATTAAGAATTTCTTTTAATCATTGCCCATTTTAATTTGCCATTTTGGTATAAACCATAGTATACCCATAAACTAACGGTTGTTCCTATAATTGAACCAACGGTAATGTCTATTACAAAATGTTGGAGCAAATATACTCTGGTAAATGCAACAAAAAAGGCAAGAAACAAAAATACCAGCTTTGTAATGTTTTGCTCAACATATAAAGACAATACACAAAAGAAGGCAAAGGCAGAAGTGGTATGACCCGACGGAAAACTGTTTGCTAAATTTCTCTCAGCATTTTCAGGTAGGTAATAGCCCTGTAAATTTAAGTTATTGATGTGCCACAAAGGCCTGTGATAACCTGCGAAAATAGAATGCTTTAAACCTTGGGTAATTCCAGAACTAATTAAGTAAGCAAGCAGCATGGCAACGGCAAGCTCTGGCTTAAAATAATATACTATGAAGCATATCAAAACAATTAGGGTGCCGTCTCCCAGAAGTGTGCCAAACAAGCACAATTGATCTAGCCAAGGTTGGTGACATGAATTGACTATTTGCGATAATTCCAATTGAGTATATATTCCCTGAAAAACAAGTAGCATAATGATTAGAATTACCTGCCCAATTGGGAATAAAAATGAATTTACTTTCACGTTCAAAAATAAAAAAAAATGCAAACCTTTTTTGTGGTTTGCATTTTTTAGTTAAACTAATTGCATTTATAAAATTTCAATTTGGGCTGATCGGAGGTTCTATCTGGTGTATCTTTTCGTTTAACCGTACATTCAATATTTGTTGGCACAAAATTGGCGCCAAAACCAAAGAATTCTTTAGGAATAAAAGACAAGAAAAACTTATTGGTTAAATTATCCTTTTCCATTTCTAATTTAGGGTTGGTTCCAACCAAAAAGAATGGAGACGGTTGGTAAACTACTTCAGAACCTGTCACAGTATCTAAACCAGTACACTTAATCCACAAATAGGCATCGCCAGCAGCCAAGTTTTTCATAGCAACATTTGTATCAACAGCGTTGTCGTAATAAATAGTAACAATTTCTTGAGGTAAAATGGTTGCTGGCACTTGGTAAATATATCCTCTTGTTAATTTAGGTGGGGTAATTGAAATTTTTAAATCTTCTGTTTTTAAATCTGGATCACCGTATCCACCGCCATCTTTAGGCTTTACCAAAAAGGAAATTCCTTTGCTATACACTTCAGAAGCCGTTACTTCATAAAACTCGGTGGGAGTCATTTCAAAATACCAAACTTTAGGCCCTTTGTCGGAATCCTTGGTCATTTTTAAAGCCTCATTTGAATTCTTCCATGCTTTATCGCCTGTTCCATTTTCTTTGCCACTGCCTGCAGGCATTTCCTTAGGACTCCAAGTCCAAATATAAAAAGGACCAGGCAAATCTTTACAAGAGGTATTTGTTGTTTTGTCCAAGTCAACATAAATCCTAACCGGTTGCGTAACATCTGGTGTTTCTGGCAAAACCCACGCAGCCTGACCAAAAGTAAATGTACTAATGAGGCTTAATACCAAGCTATATATAATATTTTTCATACTGCTTATTTTCTTTTAAATTCTAATACATAACTCATTAGCAAATTGTCTTTAGCTTTACAATTTAATATAACTTCTTTAGACAAACGAAGGTTATCTTGAGGGCGAATTGGCCCATTTAATTTCAAGGTAAACGCATCTGCACCATCAGGCATAAAGGTAATCTTAGCAGGAAAGGCAGGGTTATCAAAACGCCATTTGCCTGAAGGTCCGCCAAAGAAATTAAATTTTAAACCAACGGTATCTACACTATAAGTAGAGTCGCTAAAACTAATATTGGGCAATTTACCAGAACCAGCCAAAAAGCTATAAATATTTGCAGATTCCTTCGTTAAAGATAACTCATCTACTTGAGTTGCCTTTAACAAATCCCAATCAGCCATTATGCCTTCCACTTTACTTGCAGGCGCACCTATTTCTTTTAATTCTTTTTTACAAGCTGCCAAACCCAATGTGGTAGCAACTAATAGTATAATATATTTTTTCATAATCATTATTCGCAGCCTCCTTCAGTATTAAAAATAAACAAATCTGTATTTTCGCTCACTGGAAATTGCAAAGCTAAGCCTGCACAATTCCATTTTGAACCTCTAATTAAAACTGTTCCTGTTCCATTTGGATCATCCTTAACCCCTATTCTTTTTAAATCTTGAACCCTATTTCCTTCACAAGGAAATTCTAAGCGGCTTTGCTTTCTAGCCATAAAAACAAGGTCAGTGGCAGAAGTATTAGTAGGTAGATTTTTTATGTTTGAACCATAAGCTCTTTCCAAAACATCATTCACATCATCAATTCCTGTTACTAGGTCGCTATTCAAAATTCCTAAAGCCTCAGCCCTCATTAACTTTAATTGTGTAAGGTAACTAATTGGGTTACTAAAAAAATCTGCATTAAACTTGGTTATACCATAGGTTTCACTGGCATCACCCGGATTAAAAATAACGTAGTATTTTGACCTTTTATCCGAAGTATCTGAAACACCTTCAGTATATAAGGATTTAGACAACCTGATAGGTGATGGATTAGAAGGATTAACAATCCTATAATTATTGATGTAGGTTGCTGCTCTATTGTCACCAACTCCAGTTGAAACAAAACTAAATATGTTTTCTGATGAGGTTAGAGCATTTGAGAACCTATTTAAAGTTGAATCCATTGTATAATTAGGAATTAACTCATTGCAAATGGTTTTAACTTTTTCGTAATCATTCATTTGAAAATATACTTTGGCTAAAAGTGCTTTTCCTGCGTCTTTAGTAGCATAATTATTATTAGTAGATTCCATTTTGTCTATGGCTTCTGTTAAATCACCAATAATAAAAGAATAAACTTCACCAACAGTTGCACGAGCTTTAGGGCTGGTAGATACCTTATCTCTGATCACAATACCTAGGTGCGAATTATCTGCTTTAAATCCATATGGTTGCGCCCACAAACGAACGATTTCAAAATGAATCATGGCTCTTAAAAACTTTACCTCTCCGGTTACCCTCTTCTTAAACTCTGGATTCACTTCAATGGTACCATCTTCTAGTTTCAATAGAATAAAATTCAAACGAAAAACCACATTATACAAATCTCCATATAAACCACTTACATCGGAGTTAAAGAAATTGGTTGTTCTAAACCAAACAGAAGTTGTAAAACCACTCTGCGGTTTCTCTAAGTTATCTCCCAATAACTCATTAAAAAACTGTGTACGACCATTAAAATGGTTTGCAGATGCGTCATAACAAGAGTTTAATATTTTGGCTAAATCCTCCTGACTTTTTACCGCTTCCGATTCTAATTGGCTGTCTTCTGGCTTTATTTCAAGCCACTTCCTGCAAGAAACCATTGATAGTAAAACAACACCTATTATTAATATTTTTTTCATATTCTGTTTCTTTTTTTGATTAAAATTCAACACTAACCTGAACACTAAAGCTTTTTTCTTGAGGTGGTGTTAAATAGGAAATGTTTTGGGAGCCTAAATTTCTTGAACTATTTAAATCTCCTGATGATCCACCCTCTGAGTCTCTACCAATTTCTGGATCTAAACCATCAAAATTGGTTAGGGTAAATAAATTTGTAGCAATGGCAGAAATACGCATGCTCGAAATTCTCATTTTCTTGCAACGAGCCGAAGCCATATTGTAGCCAATAGTTAAATTTCTTAAACGCGCATAGCTTCCATCTTTTAACCATAGCGTGGTATTGCTCCATTCATCTGGTAAATCATAGGTTCTAAAATCCTTGGTTAAACGCGGGTATTTAGCAATATCGCCCGGTTTTTGCCAACGGTCGTAAACACGCTCATCCATATTCCAATCTGTAACTAAAGTTGATTGGCGCTTTTGCGAAGATTCATAAATGTTTGAACCCAAACTGAAAATAACCAAAACACTCATGTCCCACTGCTTGTACCTAAAAGTATTAGTCATACCACCAATTGCATCTGGGATGATTTTACCAACTGCCGTTCTGTTTTTATTATCGTAATCAAATGTTTGGTTTCCATTGATATCTAGATACACTGGCCTACCTGTTGCAGGATCTACATGCGACCAACGAATTAAATAATTGGTACCAACAGGTTGTCCTACTACAACCCTTGTATCATTTGTGCCACCACTAACAGCATCCTCAGAATAAACACCAATACTGGTAATTTCATTGAAATTTCTTGCAACGTTAAAATTAGTACTCCATTGAAAATCCTTAGCGATGATGTTTTTTGATTTAAAACTAAATTCAATTCCTTGATTCAAAATACCACCCACATTATCCCAATATTGACTAAAACCAATTGACTGAGGTATAGTTAAAAACATCAATACATCAGAGGTAACTTTTCTATAAACATCTAATTCAACTGTTAACCTATCCTTGAAGAAACCAGCTTCAATTGCTGCATCATAATTGTTGGTTGTTTCCCATCTCACATTTCTATTTTCTAATTTTAAAGGAAATAAAGTTCCCTGTCCGTTGTAGGTCACATTGTTTGAACTACTAGAATAAGTTGCATACCTGGCATCATCTGGAATATTCGCATTACCTGTTTTACCCCAACCAGCTCTTAGTTTAAGGAAACTAAAAACCTTGTTTCCTTTCATAAAATTTTCTTCAGATAAAATCCAACTTGCAGACAATGAAGGAAAACTAGCCCAACGGTAGTTTGAACCAAACCTCGATGATGCATCTGTTCTAAAAACGCCTTGTACAAAATATTTTTGCTTGTAGTTGTAATTTGCCCTAGCAAAATAACTTAAAAAACCCCAGTTTACACCTGGTTGAGATAAAAATCTGGCTTCTAAATAGTCTTGATAATTATCTTTAAATAAGCCCCCAACGTTGGTAGAGTCGGCGCTTCTTTTGATTGTATTTGCTCTTTGGTATTCATTTCCAACCAAAACCTGAATACTGTGTTTTTCATTGATTGTTTTTAGATAAGAGGCTGTAATAAAATAATTAAAATTTTTCACAAACGACATTCCCCTTGAGGCATCGCCTTTATTTGCATTACCTGTAATCTCAGATGAACGCCACTGGTCGTCTTTTTGATCCATGTAATCATAACTAGTTTGACCTTGAATAACAACGTCCTTGATTGGCGTTAGCGTTAGGTTCAAACCGTTTAAAGCTCTTAATTCTGTGGTTTGCCAAAGCATATTTTCCATCATTCTTGTAGGGTTATTACCACTTCTAAACCAGGTTCCATCGGCATTTTTCACCGGGTAAATTGGCAAGGCCGTGCTCATTGCTGCTCCTAACCCGCCAGACCATGCGGCATTTACTCTATTATTTGTACCTCTGCTGATGGAGCTATTGATGCCAATTTTTAACCATTGGGTGGCGTTATAATCTAAGTTAATCCTTCCTGCAGTTCTAATGTATGAGTTACCTACCAAATAGGAACCGTTGTAATCATGAGAAAAATTAAGATAAGTATTTACTTTTTCTCCTCCTTTAGTGGCAGAAAAATTAAAACCATATTTGCTTCCTGTTTGAATGGTTTCATCAACCCAATTGGTATTATTGGCTAGAGCTTGCTCTCTTGTTAAACCTCCTGGTAAAGGCGCTGCACCAGAAAACCCATCATTTTCCCAAGCCTCTTGGTTTAATTGCATCCACTCTTGGTTGTTCAACATTTTTGGTCGAGCGGTAGGCAATGAAACACCAGCTTTCATTTGTGCGCCTAATTTCCAGCCTTTGCCTTTACCACGTTTTGTAGTTATAATAATTACCCCATTTGCACCTCTTGATCCATAGATTGCATTTGCTGCGGCATCTTTTAAAACCTCCACGCTTTCAATGTCATCTGGATTAATAGTGGCTAAAGGATTGTTATTCATACCTCCAGAATTACCATTGATAAAATAATCTTGTGTAATAGGAATTCCATCCACAACATACAATGGATCTCCACCAGCACTAATAGAAGATATTCCTCTTATACGCACAATGGAAGCTGAACCAGCTAAACCACTACCAACTGTAATTTGAACTCCCGGCGCCTTTCCCTGCAGGGCAGCCTCAAAACTTGGCACTGGTAAATCATTTAATTCTTTACCTCCAATTTTTGAAATGGCTCCTGTAACTTCCCTTTTTCTTTGCACACCATATCCAACCACCACTAATTCATCCATTTGCTTGCGGTCTTCTTTCATAATAACAGCAATAGTTACATCAGATTCTCCTAAAGTTACCTCTTTAAAAGTGGTGGCTAAGCCCACAGAAGATATCTTGAGTTTATAATTGCCCTTCCTGAGCTTCTTCACCTCAAAAAAACCCAAAACATCAGTTACTGCGCCATATGAAGAACCTTCAACCTGAACAGTAGCGCCAATAACGGCATCTCCCCCAGCATCCTTAACTGTACCCTTGATATTTTGAGCACTTGCAGCGGTGGAAATAATTAATAATAAAAAAATGCTTAGTAATCGTATATTCATGGTGCTAAAATAACATTAATATGAAATAAAAAAAATGAAGGGAGTAATATTACTAAATTATTACATAAATATTGTCCATAAGTTAACACAAAGTGAAATTTTACAAAAAATTTTGATATAAAGATAGAAACTTTCAAATTAAAATATTATAAATTGCGCCATCAATTACTTTTTATAACATGAAAAAATTATTACTAATGACAGCAGCACTGGTAGCGACTTCCGGTGTATTTGCAAAGAAAGTTAAGTTTATAGTCGACATGACAGGCAGAACAGTTAGCCCAAATGGGGTTTCTGTTGCTGGTAATTTCCAAAACTGGACTCCTGCCAATAGCCCTTTAACTAAAGAAGGATCAACCATGTTGTATTCTACTGTTGTTGACATCAATGCTAGACAGGTTATTGAATTCAAATTCATCAACGACAACAATTGGGGTCCAGGTGAAGAACAAGTGCCAACAATTTCTAAGAAAGAAAGTGTTGCAAATGGTGGTAGCAATGGTAATCGTTGGGCTTACAT
>JBILJL010000105.1:0-7536 GCA_044377255.1 Bacteroidia bacterium | reverse complement strand
GATTAAGGTATTTCCTAAATGATGATTACGCTTTAATTCTTCAGCATAAATCTGTTTAATATGATTTAATGCATTATGTAAATGCTGCTCTGGAGTAAGCGAAGCCAACCATTTGTAGTTGTCTTCTGCCATTTCATCTAAAGATGAAAAAAAATGTATTGATTCCGGCTCTTTTACTAAGGGCAATTTATTTTTCATATCAATTAAACACTTGGCCAAGATAAACAAAGTAAACTATTATTCCAATTTCAACAAAAATGAAAAAAATTGAGGCCACAGATTCAGCCAAAACAAATAAAACTAGTTAACACTAGAAATTAAAAAAATTTCTTCAATAGCAACTATTTTATCTTTTATTCTAAAGTCCAATTATGCAGAATATTAAAAATATATCTAAATCTATTTTTATTTGTTGTACAATAAGACCCTTCAAATTCATAAATTTGACGAACAGAAATGGAAGAAAAAAAGCAAGTCATATATTTAGATAACAACGCAACCACCCAAATTGATAAAAGGGTCTTGGATGTTATGATGCCATTTCTTACTAATGAGTTTGCAAATGCTAATAGCACTCATCAGTTTGGTGTCTATGCTTACGAAGCTGTCAAGTCCGCTAGAGTTCAAGTGGCAGAGTTAATTGGCGCAGAAGCACACGAAATTGTCTTTACAAGTGGGTCAACCGAAGCGATAAACATTGCTATAAAAGGTGTAGCTGAAAATTACCAGTCAAAAGGCAAACATATTGTTACGGTGTCAACTGAACATAGTGCTGTCTTGGATACTTGTCAATATTTGGAAACAAAAGGTTTTGAGGTTACATACCTGTCTGTAAAGTCAGATGGTTTGATTGATTTAGAAGAACTCAAAACTGTCTTGCGTGTTGATACTATTTTGGTGACAGTCATGCTTGCAAACAATGAAACTGGAGTTATACAACCGATTAAAGAAATCGCTGAACTGTCGCATAATGTTGGGGCTTTGTTTATGTCTGATGCAACGCAAGCTGTCGGAAAAATTCCTGTTAATGTTGATGAACTTGGCATTGATTTACTTTGTCTGAGTGGTCATAAGTTCTATGCTACAAAAGGTGTTGGTGCTTTGTATGTTCGCCAAAGGATGAATCGAGTCAAAATACCTGCACTATTGCACGGTGGCGGTCACGAAAAAGGTTTAAGAAGCGGAACGCTGAATGTCCCAGGAATTGTCGCTTTAGGTGCGGCTTGTTCTCTTGCCCAAAAAGAAATGACAAAGAATGCTGAAAGCATTACTGTTTTGAGAGATTATTTAGAAATCGAATTGCTCAAAATTGATGGAACCGCAGTCAATGGCAATATTGAAAATAGACTTTATAACACTTCTAATATTTTATTTCGTGGTGCTGATTCTGATGCTATCATTATGGGTTTAAGCAATCCCGATAATGATTTGCCAATTATTGCCGTAAGCAATGGAAGTGCTTGCACTTCGGCTTCAATTGAGCCATCTCATGTTTTAACTGCAATGGGTTTAGATGAAGTTGCTGCATTTAGTTCTATCCGTTTTTCTGTCGGAAAATTCAATACAAAAAAAGAAATGGATATTGTGATTGATTCAGTTAAAGATGTTGTTAGTAATCTCCGTTCAATGGTTTCTTAATATTTCTCTATTTTTAGAATAGTTATTTTACAAAAATGTATTTTGTATGATATTCTAAATTTGATTTATTTAATCCAAATGATGCATCTCTTGGAATAAATAAATCATTATTTTCAAAACTAGTAAAATATTCATGTAACTTATTTCCGTTTAATTTCTTTGATATAAGCAAACTCATTGCTTGCGAAATTGAAATGGCGCCTCTATCCAAAGCCCAATGATGGATTTTACATAGAGCAATACCATTATTTACATTGTCATCACCAAAATGTTGTATTGGTTTAACATGGCAAGCATCTATTCCTACTAAAGCATCACCAAGTCTAATAGATTGATGGCAGATTGCACATTTGCGCTCATAGGCATCGAGTACATGTTCAACAAATTTACGACTACGGTCCTGCTTTTGTTTTTGTACTTCTCCAGGATTAAAATCAAAAATACCAATATCATTTAATAATTCAGCATGATATGCTTCAGACCAATATTGATTTAATAATAACTGAATGGTATTAATTAAATTTTCACGTTTTAATAAATAATTAAAGAAATCATCGGTAAATAAACCAAGTGAACCTACTAATTCTTTTCGACTGGCGGCATCTGGATGAGATAGCTCATTTTTGTTTTTGGAACAAGTCCATATATTTGAATTTGAAGCTAGATAAATGAACGGATATTGAGGATTGATTCTTGATGTATTTTTTAAGCCATATTTACTAATCAAGCAGGCCAATTCGTATTCAATTTCATCAAAAAGAAATAGATTTTTATGCCCATTATAAACTTTACCAATAGTTAATAATAGCAATAAAGGTTTATGCAACGAAACTAACTGACCAACGCGGTTTACTTTTATCTTTTGTACTTCCTGTAAAAAATTATCCATGACTAAAAGCAACAATATATTCTATATTTCTTCATCAATATTGCTACCTGTGTCATTATCTAAAATCAACTTCGTTTCGGTTGCTGGCAATTCTTGAACTTGTCTAAGTTTTCTTTCAATAGTTCTTGTTCTAACACCAGTACTGTCAAGTTCTTTAGTTGCGGCAACCAATTTATCTCTTGTTTTTTCAATAATGCCTCCGAATTTTCCAAACTCTGTTTTTACTGCACCTAATAAATCCCAAACTTCACTGCTACGCTTTTCGATTGCCAAAGTTCTAAAGCCCATTTGTAAACTGTTGAGTAGTGCACTCAAAGTAGTTGGGCCAGTAATCGTGATTTTATAGTCTTTCTGTAATTGCTCAAAAAGTCCGGGAACTCTCAGCACTTCACCAAATAAACTTTCATAAGGCAAAAACATAATTCCGTATTCTGTGGTGTTGGGAGGGTCAATGTATTTTTCTTTGATGTCTTGTGCGTTCTTTTTTATGCCTCTGATAAATGCCTTTGTGTATTCTTCAATCTTTACTAAATCGGCTTTGTCATAAGCATCAACCAAGGCTTCGTAATCTTCTTTTGGAAATTTTGAATCTATAGGCAACCACAATGTTTTTTCCAAGTTGTTGCCATGTGGCATTTTGATGGCAAATTCTACTACTGCACCGCTACCAACTTTAGTTTTTACATTCTTCTCATATTGCTCATTGGTCAGCAAATCTTCGATGATGTTTTGTAACTGGTATTCACCTAAAACACCTCTTGATTTTACATTGCTCATTACCTTTTTCAAATCACCAACACTCACAGCTAAAGTTTGCATTTCGCCCAATCCTTTGTGAACTGCTTCAAGTCTGTCACTAACTTGTTTGAAGGATTCACCAAGGCGTTTCTCCAAAGTTTCATTAAGTTTTTCATCAACCGTTTTCCGCATTTCTTCCAACTTCTTCTCGTTGCCTTCTTGCATGGTTTTCACCGATTTTTCTAAACTCAATTTGAGTTCAGAAATTTTCTCGCTGTTGGCTACATTCTGCGTTTTCTGACTTCTTTCAAATTCGGTGAACTGCTCTCTCAATCGTTCTTTATAATCTTTCAAAGCATCGTTCAATTCCTTTTTAAATGCTTCCAGATTTTCTTTCAGTTCGTTTCTACTCTCTTTACTGTTGCTGTCAATGCTCTTTTGAAAGTCAATCAATTTTTCTTCAAAGGTTTTGCGGATAGCTTCTAACTTTTCTTCGTTTGATTTGGTCAAGTTGCTAAGTTGGTCTGAAAATGTTTGCGTGAATTTGTTAAGTTGATTTCCAATTTCTGTTCTCAAACCTGTGGCTGTTTCTGCACTTTCCTTGCGGTTGGTTACAAATTCATCTTTTAGGTTTTTCTCTGTGTCTTTCAAATTGGAAGTTAGTGTTCCAATGGAAGATTTGATTTCGGTTAATTCATTACTCGATTCCTTCTTACCCGCTTTTAAGGTGAGAATGATGTTTACGATTAGGAGAATCGCAATAACTGAAAGGAATATGTAAACGAGTTCCATTTAGTCGTTAGTAAGATTATTGTTTAAAGTATTGAGTAAAGCTAAAGCGTCATTGAAACTGTCTTGTGTAATTGGAACTGCAAGTATGTTTGAAATGTCTAAAGCAAATTGATTTAGAATCGTAAAATTGTTTGGATTAATAAAACCAGATGGTGCTATTAAATGTAGTTTCAACGCAAGTTGTCTTAAAACATCTCTGATTATTGCTTCGGCAAATAATTCAGAACAATTAGTTAAGTTCAAATGAATCTCAACTAAATAACTACGAAGCGTTTCAAAAGGTTGGTTGTTGTATAAAAGAAAATTAGCATCAATGTCTTTTATTTTACTTAGGTCATTTAGAGTTGCAACTAATAAACCTACTCTGTTTGCCGTTGCACTTGCAGTATTTGCATTTGTTAAGGCTTGTCCAGCATTTGTTTGTGCCGTAACAATATCATTTCTAATACCATTAAAGGATTCTTTCAATGTCCCTAATTCGCTACTAATTCCTTCAATCTTTTCAAGGTCTGGTTGATGTTTAGTTATTAATTTATCAGCATTTTCAGCTTTAGTTTTTGCATCACTTGCATCCTCTTTAATTTGCTTTAAATCTTCGTTGTTTTTATAGTTGTAGAAAAGTGGAATGATAGTTCCGAAGATTGATAACACACCAATCCAAATACTTACCCAAGTATTTATTCTATCAATTTCTTTATTGATTTCATCTTTGGTAGCTGTTACTGCTTTATCAACTTGAGAAGTGAGAAATTGAATGTGATTTTTTAATTCATCTAATTGAGTTTTTGTAAGTGTGTAATTGCCTTTAGTATCTACCGAATCAGGAAAAACAAAAAAGGGTTGAAAATTAATGTCGCTTGGATTTACATTTTGATTGCTCAAATATTTTTTGGTAAGAACGGTTGCAATTTGCTTTGAAATAGAATCGTTCAATTGCTTTTTATGTGCTGAATCCATATTTATGAAAACAATATCAGGCATCAGCAAATCTAATTTTGCTTGCTCATTTACAGTATTGATAATTGTTTGGCTGACTTGCTGCTGCTGTGTATTCACAACCCTTTCAATCCAAACATTGCCCAATTTCCAAACTGCAAAAACAACTAAACATAGCAAAGCTATGTAACCTACTTTAATTGAAAATCTATCAAATACGGATGTCTTTTTTTCTTCTGATGTGCTCATACTGTGGTAAGGGTGTTTTGCATTATTGTATAAGGTAAATAACTCGGCATACGATACACTAACTCTTTGTAATCGCCTTTGTCTTTTGCATTTTCATAAGGGAATAACTTTGCGAAAGCAATGTTTTTCACTTTCCTTTCGGCTGTGGCTTTTACTGCACTTTCAAAAATTAACTGGTCGTGTGTGAAGAGTATTAGTTGCAATTCTAAATCGTGTGTGTATTTGTCAAACACTTCAAACAATTCCTTGATAAATCTTTCAATGGTTGCTCTGTTTTCAAAATCACTGGCATAAAAAATATCATCTAACACTAAAGGCAAATTGATTTTAGTATTTATCCGTGATGCCATTGCAATGCTTACACCTACCATTGTAGAGAATAAGCGAAAGTGAAATGTGTTGAAATACTTATTTACCGGAAGCGTAGGATTTGATTTGTCTTTAGGAACTATGTAAGCTGTGATAATTTCTGAAAGCACTTCGCCTGTATCTGTATCAACTTCTTCTTCTTTCATTCTAATTTCAAAATCAACATTCCTGTCCTCGTTTTCTAAATATGTTTTGATAACATCTTCTACAATGAATTGAATAGGAATAAATGCTTGTTGTACCTCTTTATTGAGCAATGTGTGGAAGTGAGTAGAATAAGTTCTTGCTTCTTCTTTTATTTCATTGAAAACAGCTTGCTGTTCTCTGAAGTTTTTTAATTCTTCATCATTGTTTTTTATTTTTCTGTTGGAAGCTTCAACTTGTTGTTCCAATGCAGTAATTTCATTTTTGACTGTTACAATTTGCTCAAACAAAGTTTTGCTTTGCAAATTGGCGGCTAACTGTTTTTCAATATTTGCCAAAACTTCATTTCTTTTTCCTGCAAATTTTGTAATGGTATCAATGAAAGATTTTAATTCTGTATTGATGTATTCTTTATGTGTTTCAAAAAATGAAAACAGAAATTGATTTTTATTCAGTTTGAATTTTTCATTTTCGTTCATTGCTGCACCAATAGAATAAAATTCGTTTGACTGTGCTGCCTCTACAAAAGCAATAAAACTGTTTTCGCTTGATGCTAATTCAGAAAATTCACTGATTGTTTTTATTGAATTATTTTCTTGGGCTACTTTTCCTTTTAGCAGTGCAACTTGATTAAATAAACTGTCTAAATTTTCAGTGGTGATGTTCAAAGCTCTGGTAAGTTCCTGACTTGCCTTGTTGAATGTTTCTATTTGTTTGATTTTGTCCGATACATAAGCATTGATTTCTGTTGTTGATTTATTTGAACTATTGCAGAATGGACAATCGGTATCAACTTTCAATAACTCTAATCCTAAATTGAAAAACTGAATTTGTGAAATATTTCCTGCCTTCAATTCCAAAGCAGAAAACTCTTTATATTTCTGCTCATACTCTGCAATGTTTTTATGCAGTGTTGTGTAATCGTATTGAAAAGAAAAATTGCTTTGTTTGATTTGTGCAATTTGTTTTTGCAACTCTTGCACTTTGTTATCTTCCGGTTGTTCCTTTTGTGAATCAGTTAGTTGAATAAGTTTTTGCTTTTTTTCTTCAACTGATTTTAAATTTGTCTCTACTAATTGTCTTTCTTCTTTAATACTTTTTTCAAGTGCATTAATTTTTAAAGTTTCTGTTCTTCTTGGATATGCAACAAAAGCCCGTAGGTTTCTTTCAAATACTAACAACTCGCTTAATCCTAAACTTTCCGCAACAAGATTGTGAAACGAATTATTGCCTCCAGCTAAATAATCTAATTTTCCATTGTAATAAATATCGTAATCACTAATGAAATGAGTGTTGGGATTTATTTTATCTCTAACATCTTTTGGTATGTTTAAACTTTGCAAAGTAAAAATTTCGTCAACCGTTTCAATATCACATATACTGTTGCTAAAGCCAGTTGAAAAATGACTTAAATAATCTTTAAACTCTGGAGCTTCATCTTTTAATTCAGCAGTTGTTCTTAGTTGTGCCTCTCCAATTTTTTTGCAGTAATTGTATTCTATTGAATTGTAGATTGAAGATTTGCCCGAACCATTTGAACCAAGTATTATCATACTCTCGGGTTGATTCTTTTCACCCAAAAAATTTATTCCGAAAGGAATATTTGAATTAGGAAAACCTCTTACTGATTTTAGTTTTAATTGTTTTATTCTTAAATCTTTTCCCAGCCAACTTTCTATATCATTTGCTTTTTTGATGCCTTTCAATTCAAGCTTTTCTCTAGCATCTTCTTTTTGTAATATGAAATAACTGCTCACATTTTCAAAAAACTTTTCCTTTTT
>JBILJL010000104.1:0-7562 GCA_044377255.1 Bacteroidia bacterium | reverse complement strand
TACCATTGGGATTTCATTGACGCCAAAAACGCCATGCAAATTGGTTAGCCTTATTGCCCCAATACTGGTTACCAAACCTGCTGCCATTAATTGGGTATAAAGCTTTTTTAAAGGAGAAAGAATAATAACATCGTCTTTTAAGCCACTAAAGAATAAAATGATGAGCGCAACACCAATGTATTTTGTTCCTTCAATTTCTGTAAAATTTCCAAATAGTAAGGCAGAAAGGGAGAAAGCTACAAAAATGGCCATACCACCTAATCGAGGAGTTTTTAAAGTATGAATTTTACGCTCGTCTGGCTTATCATATAAATTCTTCAATTTGGCCACCGTAATAATTGAAGGTATAGCATAAATTGAAATCAAAAATGAGGTAACTATCGCTAGAATAACTGTAATCATTGCCAATATTTATTAAATGCAATTTATTAATAATAAGTTAACTTTACAAATAATTTTTCATGTATTCACGCAAGTCAGTTATTTGCAAGTGCTTTTTAAGGGGCTAATCTGCAATATTTCCAGTTATTCTCAACATCAATTGAAAACAAAAATCTGTCGTGAAGTCTACTTGCCCTGCCTTGCCAAAATTCAATTGTTTGCGGTTGAATAATGTATCCACCCCAATGTCTTGGTCGTAAAATTGGCTCCGTTTTAAAAAGTTTTTCCATTTCAATAAACCTGTCTTCTAACTCTTGCCTACTTTTTAAAGGCTGACTCTGAGGAGATGCATGTGCGCCAAGCTGACTTTCGAACGGGCGAGATAAAAAATAGTCGTCAGAATCCTTTTCAGAGTTTTTGGCAATAGCTCCCTCAATCCTTATTTGGCGTTGCAACTCTGGCCAAAAAAACACCATAGATGCAAACGGATTAGCGGTTATTTGCTTGCCTTTATTGCTGTCATAATTAGTAAAAAAAACAAAGCCGTTTGGCGCAATCCCTTTTAAAAGAACTATCCGTGCCGCTGGCTTTCCGTCATATTTTACCGTTGACAAAGTAAATGCGTTTGGTTCATTCACATTTGCATCAATGGCTTCTTTGAACCAAGATTGAAACTGCTCCATTGGATTGCTCAGTAAATGCGTTTCATCAAATTGCTTCAAAGTGTATTCCTGCCTAATATTGGCAATTTCTATATTGCTTAGCATAATTTTTTAACTTAGCCCAAAACTAACTATAATAATGTATTTTGAAAATGATTTTGATCACTATAAATTTTTTAGCCTAAAATAATCTGTTGGTTCAACACGTTAATAAAATGTATAAAACGCTTAATCTACTTTTAGTAATTTGCCTTAGTATGAAGATAAGTCACAAGCAATATAAATTTACTCCCAATAGCGGCCAATTGTTGGTGAGTGAGCCGTTTTTGGCTGATCCAAATTTTAGAAAAACTGTTGTTTTATTGTGTGAACACGAGGCTCAAGGAAGCGTTGGCTTTATCATCAACAGACTTTTAGATGTAGATACAGATGAAATTATTCCAGGGTTATTGAATGTTAATTTTCCTATCTATTATGGCGGACCAGTAGAGCAAAATACCCTCCATTTTATACACAAAGCTGGTTTGTTAATTGATGAATCTTTTCCTGTTGGCGATGATATTTTTTGGGGTGGCAATATTGACCAAATAAACATACTGCTAGAAAGTGGAAAAGCCACTGAGCAAGATTTTAAGTTTTTTATAGGTTACAGTGGTTGGGGCGAAGGGCAATTAGAGGCAGAGATTGATCAAAAAGCGTGGTGGCTTACTCACCTGATAAAGGAAGAAGCTTTTAACGAAAATATTGAAGACATTTGGCCAAAGACCGTTCGCACCATGGGCAAAGATTTTGCCTATTTAGCAAATGCACCAGATGATTATAATTGGAATTAATTTTCAGTTTTAAACGCGCTTTTAAAATTTGTTGCCATTTCCTCCATTAATTTGCTTGTTTCTATTTCTCTTATGCTAGCAATTTTTTCATATACGGTTTGAACCAAAACCGCAGCGTTGTCAGTTTCTAGAAATAGATTTTTTAGCGGAATATCTTTCAAAGTTTGTAGCAGTTTTGCTGATGGATTTAAGCAATTTGAACCAACTGAAATATAGGTTTTTCCATTGCTATTCAGTTGTTCCCAAACAGAAATATGGCTGTTGAAACCGTGTAAAATAATTGGCTCATGAAAGTCTTTTATAACAGAACCAACGCCTTCAACTGATTTTACTTGGTGTAGGATAACAGGGTAATGAAATTGAGCGGCAAAGTCTAATTGTAACTCAAAATAAACCAGCTGTTTTTCATAATCATTTGCAAACTTATCTAACCCAATTTCTCCAATTGCTTTTACTTGCTTGTTGTTACAGTTTTTTTCTAGCCGGCTCATCAGTTCTTTGGCTGAAATACTGGTCACATGCCAAGGGTGCATACCTGTGCTCAAAAAATAGTTTGGTTCAAACCGTTCAATTGGCGTTAAATAAGCATTCCTAATACATACCTCATTGATACTATGAGGCTTTTTGTGTGTATGGACATTGTAATACTTGTTGTTCAAAGCTTATTAAAATGTAATATTACAAAGAAATTTTAAATAAAAAATCTACCTTCGCACCCTATGACGAATAATACAATTAGTCCGGGTAGGATGGAAGTAATGGATTTTGTTGGTAAAGATATAGAATCAATTACTGGCGAATACCTAAAACCAATAGAAACCAATTGGCAAGCTTCGGAGCTTTTGCCACTTACTTCTGATATAACATTTGTTGCCGATTTAAAATCAATTCAAGAACAAGCTTCTAGTCATTCATACGATTTAATGGCTGTTCTAGTTGCAGATACTATTACAGAAGAGGCTTTGCCAACTTACGAAAGCTGGTTGTCTAGTGTGGTTGGTGTTGACCAGCAAAATAACAATGGTTGGATGAAATGGCTACGTGGATGGACTGCTGAAGAAAACCGCCATGGCGATGTGTTAAATAGGTACCTTTATTTGTGTGGTAGAATAAACATGAAAGAATTTGAAGCCAGCACTCAATTCTTAATTGCAGATGGTTTTAACAACGGTGCTGGAACAGATCCTTACAAAAATTTTGTATATACAAGCTTTCAAGAATTAGCTACCAATATTTCTCATCGCCGTGTAGCAACTTTGGCTAAAAAAGATGGCAATAACTTGCTATCAAAAATTTGCGGTTTGGTTGCTGCAGATGAAGCCAGGCATGCAAGAGCCTATATGAATTTTGTAGACAGAATTTTCGCATTAGACGCCAATGAAATGATGTTGTCTTTTGAGCACATGATGCGCCAAAAGATATTGATGCCTGCGCAATGCATGCGCGAACTCGGAGGTAAGTTAAATACTTTTGCCAACTTTAGCGATGCTGCAACAAGATTGGAGGTTTATACCTCTATGGATTATATTGATATTTTAAAAGACTTAGTTGTAGATTGGAATATTGATAGCATTAAAGGCCTAAAAGAAAATGGCGAAAAAGCCAGAGATTATATCATGGCACTTCCAGATAGGTTAACCCGCATTGCCGAAAGAGCCGCCGTACCAAAAGTGGAACATACTTTTGGTTGGATTTTGGCTTAAACTTTTAAACATAAAAAAGCCCCATCAGCTAGCTAGCGAATGGGGCTTTTTTGTGCTTCAACAATTATGCTTCAACCTCGTCATGAGCATGCTCATGTTTGTGGTGTTTGCTATTGTGTGTTTCCATTATCTTGTAGAATTCTTCTGCACTTACTTCTTTGGTTTCAATAGAAATTGTGTTCAACAACCAGTTGTTTACTTTTTCTCTAACTGCCATGTTAATCATGCGGCTTCTGAATTCTTCTTTTTGCAATTGAGGCTCAACTATGCTCATCAACAAATCATCGCTCAAACCTTGGTTGCCATAAGCACCAAACATTTGCTTGGTATAATTTATAGCCGCATCTTTAATTTCAGATTCTTCCACCTTTAAGTTATGCGTGGTTAAAATCTTCTCTTCCAAAATGTGGTTTTTCAAATAATTTGCTTCTGGCAAATAAGCTTCATCAATATTATCATTGTTAAACTTATCTGCATATTTCTCCAACAACCAACGCTTCAAAAATGCATCTGGTAATTGAATGTTATGCTTCGCTACCAATGTATCAAACAATTCGTGATCCATTAAGTGCTGCGCTTGTTGATCAAAATAACCGCTCAATTCAGCTTTTATTTTTTCTCTCATTTCAACTTCACTGGTCACAACATCTTTACCATACAATTGATCAAAAAAGTCTTGGTTAATTTCTGTTGCTTCTGTTCTCTTAACTTCTTTGATAACTAGGTTAAAGTTATGGCTCAAATCGGCTACAGTTTGTTTTTGAATAGACAAAGCATGACTCATTTCTGATTCATCATTGTTAAACAAGGCATAAATATTTACAGTTAATGCTGCACCTTTGTTTTTACCAATTAACTCTTTGCTTAAATCTTCATTTTTAATGGTATTAATAGCAACCGGCACTGAATCTGCATTTACACCGCCTTCTAATATTTCACCATTTTCGTTTAATTCAGTTAAGCCAACATAGATCATGTCGTTTTCGGCAACCTCTTCCACATCTGTTAATTTGCCAAAACGCTTTTTCATGCGCTCTATCTCTTCGTTAATCATTTCATCGGTAATGGTTGCAGCATACTTTGTAAATACATCCTCGTTACCAATATTCAATTCAATTTCTGGAGAAAGACCAATATCAAAATTGAAAGTATAATTGGCTTCTTTAGTTAACTCATCAATCTTAGTATCTTCGTTTAATACGGGTTGACCCAAAACGTTTAATTTATTTCCTTCGATGTAATCAAAAAGGCCTTTACTTGCCAATGTGTTTATTTCTTCCAATAAAAGACTGTTGCCAACCATTTTTTCAATCATGCCTTTTGGTGCATGACCAGCTCTAAAGCCCGGTATGTTTGCCTTTTTGCCGTAATCTTTTAATTTCTTGTCATAACTTGGAAGATAATCTTCAGTTGTAATGTTCACCGAAACGGTTCCGTTTAGTGCATCTTTTTTTTCGTAGGTTACGTTCATTGCTTTTGTTTTTCTAAAATGCCAAATAACAAACAAGACTGACAATGTCAGTCTTGTTTGTTGAATTAGTTACCCAATTCTTTCTGTGCGCATGGAGGGACTCGAACCCCCACGCCTTTCGGCACCAGATCCTAAGTCTGGCACGGCTACCAATTACGCCACATGCGCCTTTTCCTTAAAAAGGGATGCAAATATAAGCATTATTTTTTAGGTTGAGTTCTAAACTCAACTACCTGCTTTATTTTGAGGGTAATATATTGGTAATCATGTAAATAATATCTCAGATATATTTCCGCTCAATTTTTGGTTCAAGAATTTTTAAGATTTCTTCTTAAATTTTATGCCAATGAATACAGGAAAAAGCTTAATTTGAGCCAGATTACGGGAGTATAATGAGTGGAAAAGAAATAAATATTGAATTAGAAAATAAAACAATTGTTAAGGCATATAGGAGCTTATTAAAAAGTATTCGACGAGAGGTAACAAAGGGTGATAAAAAATTAATTAGAGAGGCTTTTGAACTCTCATTGGAGGCGCATAAAAATATGCGCCGCAAAAGTGGCGAACCCTATATCATACATCCTTTAGCTGTAGCTCAAATTTGTGCCGAAGAAATTGGACTAGGTGTTACTTCCGTTATTTGTGCCCTTCTTCATGATACCGTTGAAGATACTGATATTACCCTCGATTTAATAAAACTAAAGTTTGGTTCAAAAGTAGCATTGATTATTGATGGTCTCACAAAAATTTCTGGTGTTTTTGATCAACCAGATAGAAGCATTCAGGCCGAAAATTTCAAGAAAATGCTACTTACCCTGAGCGATGATGTAAGAGTAATTTTAATCAAGCTTGCAGACCGACTGCACAACATGCGAACCCTTGATAGCATGAGCCCTAAGTCGCAACTTAAAATAGCCTCCGAAACTGCCTATGTTTATGCTCCTTTGGCTCATCGTTTGGGTTTGTATGGCCTAAAATCAGAATTAGAGGATTTAAGTACAAAATACTTGCAAGCAGAAAATTACCGGTTTGTAAAAAATAAACTCAACGAAACAAAAATTCAACGTAACCGGTACATTAAAAATTTTATTGATCCCATAGCCGAAGATATGCGCAAAGAGGGATTTGATTTTGAAATTAAAGGCCGGCCCAAAAGCATTCATTCTATTCTGCAAAAAATGAAAACGCAGAATGTAAACTTTGAGGAGGTATACGACTTATTTGCCATTAGAGTGATAGTTGACTCTCAGGAAGTAAATGAAAAAAGTGATTGTTGGAAAATGTATTCTATTGTAACAGATCATTACACGCCAAACCCAGATAGGCTGCGCGATTGGGTAAGTACACCCAAGGCCAATGGTTATGAAAGTTTGCATACAACTGTTATGGGTCCAAAGGGCAGGTGGGTGGAGGTTCAAATTAGAACCAAACGCATGGATGAAATTGCCGAAAAGGGATTTGCCGCCCACTGGAAATACAAAGACAATAACCAAGCCCAAGACCATGGCTTAGAAGGTTGGTTGGCTAGGGTCAGAGAAATTTTAGAGAGTCCAGATTCCAATGCAATGGAATTCTTAGATGATTTTAAATTGGCCTTGTACTCAGAAGAAATTTTTGTGTTCACCCCAAAAGGCGATTTAAAAAAGCTCCCTGCTGGCGCCACAGTGCTCGATTTTGCTTTTGAAATTCACTCATATATTGGTGAAAAATGTATAGGAGCTAAACTCAATAACAAGCTGGTGCCACTTAACCATGTGCTAAATAATGGCGACCAGGTGGAGGTTATCTCTAGTGGCAAACAAAAACCCAATGAGGAATGGCTCGAATTTGTGGTTACTGCCAAAGCCAAATCAAAAATAAGAGAGTACTTTAAACAACTTAAATTAAAGGCCTCTGTTTTAGGCAAAGAAATTTTGGAGCGCAAATTTAAAACGGCCAAATTGCCCTTTAACTCAGAATCCTTATATGTTTTGCTCAAGCATTACAAACTCAAGACGGTTGCTGATTTGTATTTTCAATTGGCTAACGAAACCATTGACAGAACCAAATTAGATATTGAGGCTGTTTTATTGGCAGATAAAAACAAGGTGCCTGAACCTATTATTCCTGCCACCAAAAGCAAGCCACAGCCTGTGTTGCCAAATGATGCCATTATCCTCTCCGAGAATGAAGCAAACATGGAATATTCATTTGCCAAATGTTGTAGTCCCATACCAGGCGATGAAATTTTTGGGTTCATAACGGTTGGTGAAGGCGTTAAAATTCACCGCATTTCTTGCACCAACGCCCTAGCTTTAATGAGCAATTATGGCTACCGAATTATCAAGGCCAAGTGGGCAAATTCAGAAAAAACAAATCAAAAAGCATTCCTGTCATCTATCAAGGTTTCTGGTATTGATAGTGTGGGCATTGTAAGCATTATTACAGATATCATTTCAAAGCAATTACAAGTAAACATGAGGTCTATTAGTATCAATAGCCACAATGGAATGTTTGATGGTAATATTATGTT